>DASRZM010000088.1:0-30002 GCA_035686365.1 Lysobacteraceae bacterium
CCGGGACGTTGGCGACAGGGATTTCGCCAAAGAGCCCCCATGGACGGGTTCACGGCGATCCCGGCAAGCGCTACCGGACCCCGGCACGCCCTACGGAGCGAAACGGACACCGGCCACCCCACAATGAAGGAACTCGCCGACGCAGGGCCTCCATTCCGGCAGGCCCAGGACCGGTTTCGACTTGAATTCGCTGCGCTCGGGACGAGCCGCGAGACGGCCTTTGCCTGCCGTCAGGACGACCGGTCAGGAGGGTTTCGGCTCCCTGTCAGCCCGCGCCGTTGAACCAGGCCATGGCCTGTCCGGACAGCAACCCGAAGCCGATGATGGTGCCCACGGCCAGTGTCCAGTTGATCGCCATGAGCACGCCGTCGCGTTCGATCAGCGCGATTGCGAACAGCAGCATGAGCAGGCCCAGCGGGTAATTGGTGAACGGGATCGGCAGCGCCAGCAGCACACCCAGCGCGATCAGCAGGACCCCGGTGACCAGGTTGGCGGGGATCGTCCCGGTCATCGCGTGCAGGCGCGGGCGCACCAGGCGCTCCAGGCGCCGCAGCCACGGCTGTACCCGCGCCAGGAAGCGCGCAAAAGCCTCGCGGCGCAGACCCTTGCGGCGCAGGAACTGCGGGAGCCAGGGCTGACTGCGCGAGAGGACCAGCTGCAGCCCGACCAGCGCGGCGAGCGGGCCGGTCACGGCGCCCACGCCGACGGGGAGCGGAATGAACGTCGGCAAGGTGACCGCCAGCAGCAGGGCACCGAACCCGCCGCGCCCGAATCCGGCCAACAGCCGCTCCAGGCGCACGCGATCGTCGTCGGAGCCGTTGGCCAGGTCGGCCAGCAGCGTGGAGGTTCGCGGTGGTAGGGACTCGATGGCGGCTTCCATGCCGGAGCGATTTTCGCCGGCGCGCTCTTTACGGCGTCTAAACCGCCTCGGCATCGCGTTCCGGGCCCGGCTGCACCAGCAGCTTGTCGATCCGCGCGCCGTCCAGGTCCACGACCTCGAAGCGCCAGCCGCCCCAGTCGAAATGCTCGCCCACGTGGGGAATGCGCCCGAAGCTGGCGATCACCATGCCGGCGACGGTGTTGTAGTCGCCGTCCTCCTCGTCGGGCAGCGCGGTCAGGTTCAGAAGCTCGCGCAGGTCCTCGGTGGAGAGGCTGCCGCCGATCAGGTGGCTGCCGTCCTCGCGGGTGACCACCAGGGCGTCGCGGCCATGCTCCGGGGCAGTCTGGACCCGACCCATCACTGCGCCGAGTACGTCATTGATCGTCACCAGGCCCTGGATGTCTCCGTATTCGTCGACCACCAGCGCCAGGGTCTGTTGCTCGTCGCGCAGGATCTCCATCAGCGAGGTGGCGCGCGTGGACTCGGACACGAACAGGGCTGGCTTCAGTTTGCGGAACAGCTCGGTGTTGGGGCGGTTGATGCGCCCGGCCAGGGTCTTGACCTCGAGGATGCCCAGCACCTCCTGGTCGCTACCGCGGTAGACCGGATAGCGCGAGTACGGCGTCTCACGCATCACCGCCAGGTTTTCCTCGTCGCTGGCCTCGGTGTCCAGCCAGACGATGCGCGTGCGCGGCGTCATCAGGTTCTCGGCGGTGCGGTCACCCAGGCGCAGCACGCGGTTGACCATGTTGCGCTCGTCGCTGTCGAACACGCCCTGCTCGTGACCCTCGGCGACCAGCAGGCGGATCTCCTCCTCGGTGACGCTGGAACCCCGGTCGCGGCGCAGACGGAACAGACGCAGCAGCAGTCGCGTGGTCGCCGAGAGCAGGTACACGAACGGCGAGGCGAGCCTGGCCAGCCACATCATCGGCATGGCGATCGCCGCGGAGATCCGCTCCGGTGCCCTCAGGGCGAGGCGCTTGGGGACCAGCTCGCCGATCACGATCGTCGCGAAGGTGATTCCGGCCACACTGGCGGTCATCGCCAGCCCGAGCGCGATTTCCGGATCCTGGACGCCGGAATCGCGCAGGACCTTTGCCAGCTTCACGCCGATCGCGGCGCCGCCGAACACGCCGGCGACGATGTTGACCAGGGTGATGCCGACCTGCACCGTGGACAGGAAGCGCTCGGGATGCTCGGCCAGCTCCAGCGCACGCGCCGCGCCGCGGGAAGCCGCCGCCATCTGCCTCAACCGTGCCTTGCGCGCCGTCACCACGGCCATCTCCGAGAGCGCGAAGAAGCCATTGAGCAGGATCAGCAGGAAGACGATCAGGATCTCGATCACGGAATCAGCCCTCCACCACCGTGCCGAACAGAAGCAGCACGACCAGCATCATCGTCACCCACAGCAGCATGCTGCCGGTCGGCCAGTCGCGGGCAAGGATGCCCTCGGGGCCATGCGGCTCCAGCAGTCGCTGGACCATCCGCTGCCCGGGACCGTCGCGCAGCGCGGCCAGGACGCGCTGCAGCCACCGGAACACGCGCTCGAGCACACCCCACAGCGCCGGCAGGGCGCGGCGGTAGAACCAGTCGGTGTCCAGGCTGATGGTCAGCGTGCGTTGCATCATCGGAAGCAGCAGGAAGAAGGCCAGTCCGGCGAACAGCAGCAGCTGGAACTGGGCGATCAGATGATCGGCAGTATAGGGCTGGTAGTCCACCGCATAGGGCAGCAGCGGGTACAGCAGGCCGGGGAACACGCCCAGCACGATACAGGCGACCGCGAACAGGACCATCGCCGCGCGCATGTTCCAGGGCGGATCCGGCGGCCGCAGCCCGGAATCCTTCTGGAAGAACACGAACCATGGGAACTTGATCCCGGCGTGCAGGAACACCCCGGCCGAGGCCGCCGAAAGCAGGAACCAGACCGTGGCCATGTGCCCGTCGGCCGCCGCCTGGCCGATCAGCGACTTGGTCACGAAGCCGGAGGTGAACGGGAACGAGGAGATCGCCAGCGCGCCGACGATGCCGCACACGGCGGTCAGCGGCATGCTCTGGAACAGCCCGCCCAGTTCGCTGCACTTTCGCCGCCCGGTCTGGTACAGCACCGCGCCTGCGCTCATCAGCAGCAGCGCCTTGTAGATGATGTGGGCGAAGGCATGTGCGGCGGCGCCGTTGATCGCCATCTCGGTGCCGATGCCCACGCCGCACACCATGAAGCCGACCTGGTTGACGATCGAATAGGCCAGGATCCGGCGCATGTCGTTTTCGAGCAATGCATAGATGATGCCGTAGAAGATCATGTACAGCCCGATCCAGATCAGCACCTGGGCGCCCGGGAACAGCAGGATCAGCGCCAGCACGGCGGCCTTGGTGGTGAAGGCCGAAAGCGTCACCATTCCGCCGGGGCTGGACTCCGGGTAGGCGTCGGCCAGCCAGGCCGACAGCGGCGGTGCGGCGGCGTTGAGCAGCACGCCGGCCAGCAGCATCCAGGTGGCGAAGCTGTCCACGGCCAGCGCGCGCACGTCGATCGACCCGGTCTCCAGCGCCACCGATTCGATTCCGATCATCAGCACGATGCCGCCGAGCAGGTGGATGATGCCGTAGCGGATGCCGGCGCGCCGCGCCGCCGGGGTGCCGCCGGACCAGACCACGACGGTCGAGAACAGCGCCATGAACTCCCAGTACACGAACAGCGTGATCAGGTCGCCGGCGAAGGCCACGCCGATCGCACCGGCGGCATAGGCGGTGGCTGCCGACAATTCCCACCAGCGCGCCTGGCGGAATGCGAACAGGCCCCCGGCGAAGGCCATGATCGCGAAGATGGTGGCGAACAGCCGCCGTACCTTGCTGACCTCGACCAGTTCGACCTGGTAGCCGAGGAACTGCGCGGTCAGCCGCACGCCGTCCTCGAGCTGCCAGATCGCCCACAGCGTGACCAGCGGCGTGAGCAGCACGAGCGCGCCGCGCAGCGACGGCCGCGCAAGCGCGATCAGCGCCGCGCCGACGATCATGATCAGTGCAGGCGGGATCGGCAGCTCAGGCATCGTCGCGGTAGTAGTCGTCCGGGCGCTTGAGCAGCCACCCGAGAACCCTGGCGAACACGATCATCGCCACGCAGCTCACGAACCCGTAGACGGCGTTGAAGCCGAACCAGCCGTCGACACCGAAGTAGCCGTGCACCTCCCACAACGCCTGTCCCAGCACGACCAGCGCCAGGATCGCCACGAACACGCGCCACAGCAGTGCGATGCTGCGCCGGCGCAGCAACCAGTGGCGACCGTCGCCGTTGCCCGGATTCATGGCCTGCCTCCGACGAGTCCGTACTCGAGCTCCAGGACCGGCTCGTTGAAGAAGAACAGCAGCAGCGTCAGCAGCGCCGTGGTGCACAGCGCCGCCGCCATGGGCCGGTTCGTTTCGCCATGGTCGGTGGCCGGGGCGCTGTCTTCGGCGCGGGCGAAGGCGCGGTGGACGATGGGCAGGAAGTAGGCCGCGTTCAGTGCCGTGGAAACGACCACCACGGCGAGGACGAAGTAGCTGTGCTGCTGCAACGCGCCGGCGATGATGAACCACTTGGACACGAAGCCCGCAGTGGGCGGTATTCCGATCATCGACAGCGCTCCGATCGAGAACGCGATCATGGTCAGCGGCATGCGCCTGCCGATGCCGGAAAGCTGCGGGATCTCGGTCTTGCGCGCGGTCACGTAGATCGCACCGGCGGCGAAGAACAGGGTGATCTTGCCGAAGGCGTGGGCGACGATGTGCAGGGCCGCGCCGATCTGCGAGTACGGTGTGAGCACCATCGTCGCCAGCACCACGTATCCGAGCTGGCTGATGGTGGAATAGGCCAGCAGTCGCTTGAGGTTGTTCTGGCGCAGCGCGATCGCCGAGGCTGCGATCACCGTGAAGCCGGCCGCATAAACCGCCAGCGTCTCGTACGGCACGGTGGCAAGGAAATCGGTGCCGAACACGTAGATGACGACCTTGGTCAGCGTGAACACGCCGGCCTTGACCACGGCCACCGCGTGCAGCAGCGCCGAGACCGGCGTGGGCGCGACCATGGCCGCCGGCAACCAGCGATGCACGGGCATCAGCGCCGCCTTGCCCACGCCGAACAGGTACAGCATCAGCAAGGTGGTCGCCGCGATGCCGTCGATCCGGCCTTCCAGGATGCCGCCGGGGCGGAAATCCAGCGTGCCGGCCACCACGTAGGTCCAGATCATGGCCGGCAGCAGCAGGCCGATGGAAGTGGACAGCAGCACCAGCAGGTAGGTGCGGCCTCCGGCCCGTGCCCTGGCATCGCCCTGGTGCGCGACCAGCGGCCAGGTCGAGAGCGTGAGCACCTCGTAGAACAGGAACAGGGTCAACAGGTTGGCGGCGAAGGCCACGCCCATGGCACCACACAGAGCGATCGCGAAGCAGACATAGAAGCGGGTCTGGTTGCTCTCCGCGTTGGCGCGCATGTAGCCGATCGAATAGACCGTGGTCACGATCCACAGGCCGCTGGCGATCAGCGCGAACAGGATCGACAGCGGTTCGGTGTGCAGCGCGATCGACACCCCCGGCATCAGTTGCAGCCACTCCACGGTCACCGGTTCGGCGTCCACCAGGCCGCCCAATGCCCGCAGCACAACCGCGAACAGCGCGACGGCGGTGGCCAGGCTGGCGGCCTCGCGCAGGTTCGGCCAGCGCCCGAGCAGGCCGATCCCGAGCGCGCCGGCCAACGGCAGGAGCGGCGCAAGCTGGATGGCTTCGACCGCGGTCACGGCGCTGCGCCCAGCAGCTGCACGGCGGCGCGCCCGGCCACATCCACCGTCAGCCGGGTATCGATGCCGAACCACAGGTTGGCCGCCACCAGCAGCCAGGTCGGGACCAGCAGTCCGAGCGGGGCCTCGCGTGCCTTCTCGTGGCCGGACTCGCCGAACCAGCCGGCCTCGATCACGCGGCCGATGTAGATCAGTGCCATCAGCGAGGCCACCACGATCGCGGCCACCACCGGCCACCAGCCCAGCTCGATCGCGCCCAGGATCAGGTACCACTTGCTGACGAAGCCGGCCGTGCCGGGGACGCCGACCAGGCTCAGCCCGCCGATCACGAAGGCCCAGAAGGTCCAGGGCATGGTCCGCGCCGTGCCCCGCATCAGCGCCATCGAGGTGCCGCCCACGCGGTAGGCGATCGCCCCCAGCGCCATGAACAGCGCACCCTTCATCAGCGCATGGTTGAACATGTGCATCAGCGCGGCGCTGACGCCCACCACGCTGGCCATGCCGATACCCAGGACCATGTAGCCGATCTGGGCCACGCTGGAATAGGCCAGCATGCGCTTGACCTCGCGCTGGCCGATCGCCACCAGCGAGGTGCTCAGCATGCCGACCACCGCCAGCGGCACCAGGATCTCCATGACCGGCAGCGCCCCGAAGCTGAAGCCGGGGCCGAACACGGTCAGCAGGAACCGGATCAGCAGGTACACCGCGACCTTGGTCGCCGTGGCCGCCAGCATCGCGCTGACCGCCGAGGGCGCAAAGGTGTAGGCGTTGGGCAGCCACAGGTGCAGCGGGAACAGCGCCAGCTTCAGGCAGATGCCGGTGACGATGAAGGCGAAGGCCACGCGCACGGTCCCGGTTCCGGCCAGATCGGGCAGGCGCTGCGCCAGATCGGCCATGTTCAGCGTGCCGGTCATCGCGTACAGGAAGCCCACGCCGATCAGGTAGAAGGTCGCCCCGATCGTGCCCATGATCAGGTACTGGAACGACGCGGTCAGCGCGCGCCGGTCGCGGCCCAGCGCGATCAGCGTGTAGGTCGCCAGCGAGGAGATCTCCAGGAACACGAACACGTTGAATGCGTCCGCGGTCACGGTCATGCCGCACAGGCCGGTGATCAGCAGCAGCACCGAGGCATAGGCCATCGGCGCGTGCCGGTCCGGGATTTCCCGGGCAAGGCTCAGGCGCGCATAGGGCAGGACCAAAGAGGCCATGGCGGTGATCAGCACCAGGATCAGGCCGTTGGCCGCGTCCACCCGCAGCTCGATGCCCCACGGGGCTTCCCAGCCGCCCAGCAGGTAGCTTTGCGTGCCTTCGGCGAGTACCCGCCGCAGCAACGCCGAGGCCGACGCCAGCGACGACCACACCGCCAGTGTCGCCAGCAGCCACGGCCAGCGGTATCCGCGCAGGATCAGGCACAGCGGCGCGGCCAGCAGCGGCGCCAGCACGATCAGGATCGGCAGCTGCTGGGCGATCACAACGACGTGTCCATGTCGTGGATCTCTTCCTCCTCGACGCTGCCGAACGCTTCCTTGATCCGGACCACCAGCGACAGGCCCAGCGCCGTGGTCGCCACTCCCACCACGATCGCGGTCAGGATCAGCACGTGCGGCAGTGGATTCGAATAGCGCTCCACACCGTCGGCCAGAATCGGGACCGAGCCGTTCTCGACGTACCCGAAGCAGATGTAGAGGAAGAACACCGAGGTCTGGAAGATGTTCAGCCCGACCAGCTTCTTGACCAGGTTGCCGCGCGATATCACCACGTAAAGACCGGTCATCATCAGGAACACGATGATCAGGTACACGCCGATGCCCAGACCGATCATTCCGGCTCACCCCGCTCGGCGAAGGCGAAGAAGATCAGCATCATGGTCGAGGCCACGGTCAGGCCCACGCCGAACTCCACCAGCAGGATCCCCAGGTGCTGACCCGCGATCGGATCGGCGGCGAGCGCATCGTAGTCGAGGAAATCCGCGCCCAGCAGCATCGATGCGACCCCGGTGCCGGCGTACAGCAGCACGCCGCCGGCCGCGACCCCCCGCAGGAACGGCGGCGGAACGACTTTCGCGGTATTGCCGACGCCGAAGATCAGCGTGTGGATGATGAAGGCGGCAGCGAAGATCACGCCGGCCTGGAAGCCGCCGCCGGGACCGTAGTCGCCGTGGAACTGGACGTAGAGCGCGAACAGCAGGATGTAGGGGATCAGGAACTTGCAGACGACCCGCAGGATGGTGTTGTCGCTCACCGATCGCGCTCCCCTGGCCAGCGGCCGATGAGCAGCAGTACGCCGATGCCCGCGGTGAAGATCACCACCACTTCGCCGAGCGTGTCGAAGCCGCGGTAGCTGGCCAGCACCGCGGTGACCACGTTGGCCACGCCGACCTCCTCCGGGCTCTGCTCCAGGTAACGCGGTGCCACGTGCCGGTGCGCCGGGTTGTCCTCGGCCCCGAACGGCGGCAGGTCGGCGATGCCGTAGGCCAGCGCGGCGCCGGTGAAGATGACCAGCACCAGGGCGAGCAGGTTGCGGGACCGCGCCGGGTGTTCTTCGCGGCCGGTGAACGAGAGCGTGGCGAGCATCAGCAGCGTGGAGATGCCGGCGCCGACCGCGGCCTCGGTGAAGGCGACGTCCGCTGCGTCCAGGATCAGGAACAGGCTGGCCGAGACCAGGTTGTAGATGCTGAAGAGCATGACCACCGCGAACAGGTCGCGTCCGCGCAGCACCGCGACCGCGGTCACGGCGAGGAATCCGAGCAGGAACAGCTCGACCAGCTGCATCATGCTCATCGGGGCTCACCCGGTGGCCTGGCCTGCCACGGCTCCAGTCCGCCCTGGCGGGCGGCCCGGGCCAGGGCGTGGCAGGCGGTGGGACTGGTGAACATCAGGAACGCGAAGATCAGCGCGAGCCGGAGTGCGGCCAGCCCGTCGCCCAGGTGCAGCGCCACACCGCCCAGGAACAGGGCCGCGCACAGCGTGTCGGTGATGCCGGCCGCATGCAGGCGCGTGTAGAAATCGGGAAAGCGCAGCACGCCGATCCCGCCGATCAGGCCGAGCAGGGCGCCGGCACCGAGCAGCGCGGCGGCGAGGATGTCGATCGGCCCCATCTCAGTCCCCGCGCCCCGCGCCCGGATGGCCCAGGCGTCCGTACTGGAAGTACTTGAGCACCGCGATGGTCGCCGCGAAGTTGATCATGGCGTAGACCAGGGCGATGTCCAGGTAATCGGCGCGGCCCGCGACTGCCGCGACCACGGCGATGAACAGCACCGTCTTGGTGCCGAACAGGTTGATCGCCAGGATGCGGTCGTACAGGGTCGGCCCCAGCAGCGCCCGGGCGATCGCCAGCGCCATGGTCACGAGCACGGCCAGGGCGGCAGCGGCCAGCATCAGCGCGGCGCCTCCGCGACGTCCTCGGGGACGTGCGCGTCCATGCGGCCGGAGGTCAGCGCCCGCGCGCTGGCGGCGGTGAGTGCGTGCACCAGCAGCTCGTCGCCGTCGATTTCCACGGTGACGGTACCCGGGGTCAGTGTGATGGCGTTGCCGAGCAGGGCCCTGGACAGGTCCGAGCCGTGCCGCGTGCGCACCCTCACCATCGTGGGCTGGAGCGCCCGACGCGGCGACAGCACCAGCCTGGCGACCTGCAGGTTGGCCACGATGATCTCGCGGGCCAGGAATACCCAGAACACGATCAGATTGCGCAGGATCTGCACCGGATGGCTTTCGCGGTCGATCACGCCCAGGCGCCGCGAGAGCGCCACCGTGGCCAGCACCGAGGCCAGGCCCAGGCCCAGCAGCAGGGCGGTGGTCTGGCCCGAGAGGACCAGCCACACCGCGGCTAGGGTGGCGAACAGGGTCAGGATGTGCATGGTCGAGGTGGTTCCTGCGGTCGGGGCCCGGCGTGGCGACGCTCACAGCCGCCTGCGGCCACACAGGGGCGGATCGTAGCCCGGGCGGGGCGCCGCGGGAATCCCGGGGCGCTGTCACACGGCTGTAACATCATCGTAATATTTTCGCCTGACCGCACGCGCTTGAATCGGGGATCGCGCCACTCCCGGCGCGCCGTCGGCGCTGCGCGGTCACCCAACTCACGAGGATTTCCACCATGAAACAGCTCCGATTGCCGGCTGCACTGGCGTTGGCCGCCCTGGTCGCCGCCTGCGGCCGCGGCGAGCAGTCGCCCGGGGAGGACCAGGCGGGCGGACGGCAGCGCGCCGGCGAGACCCCGCTGATCGCGATCGACGGATCCAGTACCGTCTATCCGGTGACCGAGGCGGTCGCCGAGGAGTTCCAGATCGCCCGAAAGGGCGGCGTCCGGGTCACCGTGGGCGTGTCCGGGACCGGCGGCGGCTTCAAGAAGTTCTGCCGCGGAGAAACCGCCATCTCCAATGCCTCGCGACCGATCCTGGAGCAGGAATTGGCCGCCTGCCAGGCCACGGGCGTGGAATTCATCGAGCTGCCGGTGGCCTACGATGCCCTCACCGTCGTGATCAACCCGGGCAACGACTGGATCCAGGCGATGACGGTCGATCAGCTCAAGACCATCTGGCAGCCCGAGGCACAGGGCACGATCATGAACTGGAACCAGGTCGAGCCGCAGTGGCCGGACCGCCCGCTCACGCTGTTCGGCGCCGGCGCCGATTCGGGCACCTTCGATTACTTCACCGAGGCGGTGGTGGGAACGGCCAAGGCCTCGCGCGGGGACTTCACCGCCAGCGAGGACGACAACGTGCTGGTCACCGGCGTGGCCAACGACGTCAATGCCCTGGGTTTCTTCGGCTTCGCCTACTACCTGGAGAACCGGGACAAGATCAGGGCAGTGCCGATCAAGCTCGACGCCGATGCGCCGGCGGTGCTGCCGGCGCTGGAGACCGTCAAGGACGGCACCTACCAGCCGCTGTCGCGGCCCATCTTCATCTACGTCAACGCAAAGGCACTGGCCGAGCGCGCCGAGGTCCGCGAGTTCGTCGCCTATTACCTGGGCGAGGCCAGGCCGCTGATCGAGGAGGTCGGCTACATCCCGCTGCCCGAACGCGCTTATGAACTGGCGCAGGGCAAGGTGGATAGCGGCGTGACCGGTACCGTGTTCGAGGGCCACTCCGAGGTCGGCGTGAGCATCGAAGACCTGCTCCAGCGCGAGCCCAGGTGAGTCCAGGCCCCGCCAGCGACGTGGCCCCGGGTACGGCGGCAACAGCACTGCCGACGAGCGGGCGGCGCCGTCGCCGCCCGCTGCAGAAGCGCCGGTTCCGGCGCCCGGTCGAGTCGCTGGTGGAGGTGCTGCTGTTCCTGTCGGGACTGTCGGCGGTGGCGATCACGGTCGCCATCGTCGCCATCCTGCTGGTCGAATCCAGTGCGTTCTTCGAGCATGTTCCGCTGTGGACGTTCCTGACCGACACCCAATGGACGCCGCTGTTCGTGAACCCGCGCTACGGTATCCTGCCGTTGCTGACGGGTACGCTGGTGACCAGCGCCATCGCGTTGCTGGTCGCCGTCCCGCTGGGCACGATCACCGCGATCTACCTGTCGGAATTCGCCAACCCGCGCGTGCGCGAGGTCGTCAAGCCGGTGCTGGAGCTGATCAGCGGCGTGCCGACCGTGGTGTTCGGCTACTTCGCGCTGCTGTTCGTGACCCCGATGCTGCAGAAGGTCATTCCGGGATTGCCGGGCTTCAACATGCTCGGTCCGGGCATCGTGATCGGGATCATGATCATTCCGTACATCTCCTCGCTCAGCGAGGACGCCATGCGGGCGGTGCCGATGCACTTCCGGGAAGCCTCCTACGCGATGGGCGCGAGCCGTTTCCAGACCGCCACCCGGGTGGTCGTGCCCGCGGCGCTCTCGGGCATCGTCGCCTCCTATATCCTGGCGATCTCCCGCGCGGTCGGCGAGACCATGGTGGTGGCGATCGCCGCCGGCCAGCAGCCCAACCTGACGATCGATCCGACCGAGGCGGCGGCCACGATCACCGCCTATATCGTGCAGGTCGCGATGGGCGACCTGCCGCACGGGTCGGTCGGCTACCAGAGCATCTTTGCCGCCGGCCTGACGCTGTTCGCACTCACGCTGTGCTTCAACGTCGCCGGCTACTTCGTGCGCAAGCGCTACCGCGAGGCCTACTGAGATGACGCTCGCCAGGCAGGACATGCACGCACTGATCGTGCGCCACCGGGTCAAGGACCTGTCGTTCCAGGTACTCGGGCTGGTGGTGATGCTGGCGTCGCTGCTGGTGCTCGCGGCACTGTTCGCGCAGCTGCTGATCGACGGCGGTGCGCGCATCGACGGCGACTTCTTCACCAGCTTTCCGTCGCGGCGCGCCGCCAACGCCGGCATCCTCACGGCCTGGGTGGGTACCTTCCTGGTGATGATCGTCACCGCGCTGGCGGCGGTGCCGGTGGGCGTGGCCGCCGGCATCTACCTGGAGGAGTACGCCAGGAAGAACCGCATGGCCGAGATCATCGAGATCAACGTCACCAACCTGGCCGGCGTGCCCTCCATCATCTACGGCCTGCTGGCGCTGGGCCTGCTGGTGTATCAGTTCGATCTGGGCGAGAGCGTGCTCACCGCCGGCCTGACCCTGGCGATGATGATCCTTCCGGTGGTGATCGTCGCCACCCGGGAAGCCATCCGTTCGGTCCCGGAGACCATCCGCGAGGCCGCCTACGGGCTCGGCGCCAGCCGCTGGCAGGTCACCCGCGACCACGTACTGCCGTACTCGGTGGCCGGCATCCTGACCGGCGTGATCATCGGCCTGTCGCGCGCCATCGGCGAGACCGCTCCGATCATCACCATCGGCGCGCTGACCTTCATCGCCTTCCTGCCTCCGGCGCCGGTGGCCGCGCAGGCACCGTTCGTCAACTTCGACTGGCTGTTCTCGCCTTTCACGGTGATGCCCATCCAGATGTTCAACTGGGTCTCGCGCCCGGAAGCGGCCTTCCACGAGAACGCCGCGGCCGCCGGCATCGTGCTGGTGGTGATGACCCTGGCCATGAACGGCATCGCCATCGCCCTGCGCTACCGCGCCCGCAAACGCATCAAGTGGTGACCTCCATGCCCGATATCGCGTCCAACGTCATGCCCGGGAGCACCGCCGGGACCGGGACCGCCACAGGCCACACCGGCGCCAGGCCCCGCCAGCCCAAGGCGGAAGTCCGCGGGCTGAGCTTCTATTACGGCAGCTTCCGGGCGCTCAAGGACGTGGAGTTCGACGTCGCCGAGAACGAGGTCACGGCCCTGATCGGGCCGTCGGGCTGCGGCAAGACGACCCTGTTGCGCTGCTTCAACCGCATGCACGACCTGTATCCGGGCAGCCGTTACCAGGGTGAGATCCGGCTCAACCCGGACAATGTGGACCTGCTGGCCAGCGACATCGACCCGATCGAGACGCGCATCCGCATCGGCATGGTGTTCCAGAAGCCCAACCCGTTTCCGAAGTCGATCTTCGACAACGTGGCCTACGGGCTGCGCATCCTCGGCGAGAAGCGCCGCGGCGTGGTCGCCGAAAAGGTCGAGAAGGCCCTGCGCGACGCCGCCCTGTGGGACGAGGTCAAGGACCGGCTGGACCACCTGGCTCCCAGCCTGTCCGGAGGCCAGCAGCAGCGCCTGTGCATCGCCCGTGCGCTGGCGACCGAACCGGAGATCGTACTGTTCGACGAGCCCACCTCGGCCCTGGACCCGATCGCCACGGCCAACATCGAGGAACTGATCACCGAGCTGAAGAACCGCGTCACCATACTGATCGTGACGCACAACATGCAGCAGGCGGGTCGCGTCTCCAAGTACACTGCGTTCATGTACCTGGGAGAGCTCGTGGAGTTCGGCGAGACCGAGCAGATCTTCACGAATCCCAGCAGGGAACAGACCGAGAATTACATCACCGGGCGCTTCGGCTGATGCGCCCAGGCGGAGGAAAGGCAATGGGAGTGCTTTCGGGCAGCCACACAGTCAAGCAGTTCGACCAGGACCTGGCGAGCCTGCGCAACCACGTGCTGGCGATGGGCGGGCTGGTCGAAGACCAGATCAAGTGCGCCGTCGACGCATTGGCCAAGGACGACTCCGCGCTGGCGCAACGGGTGATCGCACGCGATCGCGAAATCGACCGGATGCAGCTCAAGGCCGATGAGGAGGCGGCCCAGCTGCTGGCGCTGCGCACCCCGCTGGGCAGCGATCTGCGCATGGTGCTGACGCTGATCCGCACCACGACCGATCTGGAGAGGGTCGGCGACGAGGCCAAGAAGATCGCCCGCATGTCGCGCGACATGATCATTGCCGGCGAGGGCGGCATCACCGACCGGTTGCTGCGCGACGTCGACGTGATGTCGCGGCATGCGATCAGCCTGCTGCACGGTGCGCTCGATGCACTGGTGCGGATGGACGTGGAGCGGGCCGGCCAGGTCAAGGAGGCCGACGACCAGCTCGACGACGAGTTCGACACGGCGCTTGTGCACCTGACCGAGGAGATGGTCCGCGACCGCGCGGTGATCGCCCCGGCGGTCAACGTCATCTTCATCATCAAGGCGCTCGAGCGCATCGGCGACCATTCCAAGAACATCGCCGAGTACGTCTTCTACCTCGTCGAGGGCCGCGACATCCGACACCCCAAGGCCGTGGCCGAGCAGCAGGGCACCGAAGGCTGAGCTGCGCTGCAGGCGTCTGCGGCGACACGGCCGAAGGCGGCGTCGGAGGCAACCGCAACGCGGGTGCCGGACTCGGCGAGTCCGATCGAGTCCAGCATGGACTTGATCTAGAACAGGTCGCCGCCGGCGGAAAACGCACGTTCGAGCCGGTCGCCCAGGCCGCCGATCTCCAGGATCATGCGCTCGACCTCGGCCAGGGTCAGGTCTTCGTAGGGCCGGTTCTCGCAAAGGTGCAGGTAGGGCACACCGTCGAGCTCGCTCATGGCCAGGTAGCCCACCCGTTGCTCCCAGTTGAATTCCAGCGCGCGCCGGCAGTCCATGCCGGTCAGCGGGGCGATCGCCGTGCTCACGCGCAGGTACTTGCGGCTGTCGTCGGCGTCGAGCTCGGCCAGGAAGATGCTCTGGTGGCGCTTGCCCTGGTCCAGGGTCAGCTCGATGCCGATCAGGTACGGCTCGTTGGCCCTGACCGTGTAGCTGCCCACGACCGAGGAACGGATCTGTTCGAAGCTCTGCATGGCGGGAGGCATATCCGGAGTTCGCAAGGGCCACTATCCTAGTCGACCATGGACCCCAAGTCTGCCCGGGAAGCGGCGATCCTGGCGGTGGTGCGCGCGCTGCGGACGGGCGAGGTCGCCAGCTACGGGGAGGTCGGCCGCCGCGCCGGCCTGCCGCGCGGCGCGCGCGAAGTGGTGCGCGTGCTCAAGGCCGCCGACGACCCGACGCTGCCCTGGCACCGGGTGGTCCGCAGCGACGGCCGCATCGGTTTTCCCGAGGGTTCGCGCCTGTACTCCGAGCAGGCAAGGCGACTGCGCCGCGAGGGTGTGAGCGTGACGCGCGGCCGCGTCCGCGCGAAGGCGCGGCCGGAGCAGGATCTCGACGCACTGCTGTGGCGACACGGGGACTGACCGGCAGCGCCGATATTCCACATCGAGGCAAGGTCGGATCGGCCCATCGCCGCGATCGGGCGCGCCGCGTCCGCTGGTTGCCGGGGCCGCGCCTGCACGCGCATCAGGCGTCGTGTGCCGAACTTTCTCCGATTCATCGAGGTCGTCGATGTGCACGGAGAAATCCGGCACAGGGCCGTTATGATAGTGGCGATCTGACCGGCCGGACCGCACCGGACCGCCGCGTCGTCGCCGACATTCCCCGCTGCAGGGCCTCGAGCATGTTCACGGATCTCCCGCCCGTCACCCGCGCGCTCCTGATTGCCAACGCGCTGATGTTCCTGCTCCAGCAGGTCATGCCGGGGCTGGTGTACGCGTTCGCACTGTGGCCGCTGGGCGAGCATCCGATCGGCTACGGCGAGACGGTCTCGTTCCTGCCCTGGCAGATCGTCAGCTACGCCTTTCTGCACGGCAACTTCGCGCACCTGTTCTTCAACATGTTCGCGCTGCTGATGTTCGGTGCGCCGGTGGAGATGACCTGGGGACCGCGCCGGTTCGCCCACTATTACTTCCTGTGCGTGATCGGCGCCGGCTTCGTGCAGCTGATCGTGACCACGCTGGCGGTCCGCGAGGGCATGCTGTATCCGACCGTCGGCGCTTCCGGCGGCGTCTACGGCGTGTTGCTGGCCTTCGGCCTGATGTTTCCCGATCGGCGGGTGATGCTGCTGTTCCCGCCGATTCCGATGAAGGCGATCACGCTGGTGTTCGTATTCGGCGCGATCGAGCTGTTCCTGGGCGTGACCGGTACGCAGCAGGGCGTGGCGCACTTCGCGCACCTGGGCGGCATGGCCTTCGGCTTCCTGTTGATCCAGTACTGGCGCGGCCGACCGCCGTTCCGCCGCCGACCCGACCGGCGACTGTAGGGCTCAGGCGCGCAGGGTCAGGAAGTCGGGGCTGGCGACCAGCCGCAGGCAGTCCAGGCGCGGACGTGCGCCGTCCAGCGCGGCGAGCAGGGCGTGGGATTCGCTGCGCAGCGCCGCGACCTCCTCCTGGCGCACGTTCGGATTGATGCGGGCCAGTGCTTCCAGGCGCTCGATCTCGGCCGCGTACAGGGCCTGCGCCCGCGCCCGCGCGCTGCCGGCGATGCGCCCGCCCTGGGCCGCCGCATGCTCCTGTGCCCGTGCCAGCAGCGGCGGCACCAGGCGCCCGAGCACGCGGCGCTGCGGTGCCAGGTCGATCTCCTGGTCGGCGGCCCGGCGCAGCGCGGCCGCCCCCGGCGCGAAGCCCTCACGCAGCGCCAGACGCGAATCGACGGCGACCTCGATCGGTGTCGGTGGCAGAAACCGGTCCACGTGCAGACCGGCCTGGGCGATGCACTCGAGTACGTACACCGCTTCCAGGACCGCCGTGCGCGCAGGCAATGCATCGTCGAGCACGAAGGTGGCGTTGCCCGCTTCGCCCGAGAGCACCAGGTCCATCGCACCCAGGACCAGCGGGTGATCGTCGCGCAGGAACAGCAGGTCCTCGCGCGTCAGTGCGGTGGGGCGGTGCAGTGTGGCGCGCCGAGGGCCACCCTTGAGGTCGGCGAACGCGTCGAGCGTGACGTATTCGGGGTCGATCAGCACAGCGTGCGTGTCGAGCGGATCAACGTGCACGCCGAACTGCTCGAGCAGCGAGTAGGCGAACTCGTCGTCCCGCGCCTGCGCGTCGGCCCGCTGCAGGGATTGGAGCAGCTCGCCGTCGGCGGCGCCGCGCAGCGTCGCCAGTTCCAGCAGGCGGTCGCGGCCACCGGCGATACGTGCCGACAGTTCCGCGTGGGCCGCGCGGGTGCGCGCCACCAGGTCCGAGAGCGCGCGTTCGCGCGCCTCGCTGTCGGTCCCGGCCGCGGCCAGTTCGACCAGTTCCGGACCGAAGCGCCGCAGCAGCTCGCGGCCATCGGGACAGACCGTTGCGAATGCATCCAGGCCCTCGTCGTACCAGCGCAGGAGCAGCTCCTGCGCGGTGCCGGGCAGAGCGGCGGCATGGATGTGCACGTCGCCACGCTGGCCGATGCGGTCGAGCCGTCCGATGCGCTGTTCGAGCTGATCCGGATCCAGCGGAAGGTCCCACAGGATCAGGTGCTGGGCGAACTGGAAGTTGCGGCCTTCAGCACCGATCTCCGAGCAGATCAGCAGGCGCGCGCCATCGACCTCGGCGAAGTAAGCGGCGTTGCGGTCGCGCTGCAGGAGGCTCATGTCCTCGTGGAAGCGTGCGACCGGGATGCCGCCGGACAGGCGCAGCGCCTCTTCCAGCGCCTGCACCTTGGCGCGCGAACGGCAGATCAACAGGCACTTGGCCGGAGCCAGCCGCGCCAGCAGCTGCGACAGCCAGGCCATGCGCGGATCGTCGGGATAGTCGTGTTCGGGCTCCACGTGGCCGGGTGCGACGTCGGCGAGGAACTCCGCACGCAGGCGGCCGGCGAGCATCGGATCGCCGGCCTCGGGCCACGCCAGCACCCGCAGGTGTGCGACGCGGTCGGGGAAACCGCCGACGACCGCACGGCGGTTGCGCAGCATCACGCGGCCGGTGCCGTGGCGGTCGACCAGGGCATCGATCAGCCGCCCCCGCGCATCGGCCTCACCGGCGGCGATTGCGCCCAGCAGCGCCGGCAGGCCGTCGGATTCGGCGCCGAAGATCGCGGCCAGCTCGGCCACCTGTGCGGCATCGGGGTCGCCGTCTTCGCGCAGCGTCTCCACCATGGCCGACAGTCGCAGGTAGCGCGCCGATTCCGCGCGGAAGGCTTCGCGGTCCGTGTAACGTGCCGGGTCGAGCAGGCGCAGGCGCGCGAAGTGGCCATCCAGACCCAGCTGTTCGGGCGTGGCGGTGAGCAGGATCAGCCCGGGCGTGCGCTCGGACAGGAGTTCGACCAGTGCGTACTCCGGGCTGGCGGACTCGGGCGACCAGCTCAGGTGGTGGGCCTCGTCGACGACCAGCAGGTCCCATCCTGCGGCGAGCGCCTGTTCGCGGCGGCGTGCGTCGCCGGCCAGCCAGCCGGTCTCGACGATGAGGGTCTGCGCATCCTCGAAAGGATTGCCGGCGCCGCCGGACTCGATCGCCTCGCAGCGTTCCTCGTCGTAGATCGAGAAGTCCAGGTTGAAGCGGCGCTTGAGCTCGACCAGCCACTGGTGCTGCAGGCTCTGGGGCACCAGCACCAGGACCCTGCGTGCGCGCCCACTGGCCAGCGCCTGGGCCAGGATCATGCACGCCTCGATGGTCTTGCCCAGTCCGACCTCGTCGGCCAGCAGCAGCCGCGGCGGGCGGCGCCGGCGGGCGATCGATGCGATCTGCAGCTGATGCGGGACCAGGTCCACGCGTGCGCCCAGGATCCCCCACGCCGGGTCGGCCCGGGCCTCGGCACGCCGGCGCAGACAGCGGCGGCGGAACTCGAAGCGGGCATTGGGATCGACGCGTCCGCTGGCCAGGCGCTGGTCGGCCTGCGACACCGGCTGGTCGGCATCGAGTGCGCCTTCGGCGACGCGGCGTTCGCCGATGCGGTAGTGGAGCACCCCGTCGATCAGCTCGGTCGCATCGACGATGCAGTCGCGTTCGTCCACCCGCACGCGCTCCCCGGGCCGGAACCCGGCCCGGATCAGCGGCGCGGACGCCATCGCGTACTGGCGCACGTCGCCGGTGCCGGTGTAGACGATCTGCACGGTGCGCGCGTCCACACGCAGCACCGTGCCCAGTCCCAGCTCGGGCTCGGCGGTGGAAAACCACCGCTGGCCCGCGGCGAATCCCGTCATCGACAGGGCCCGCTCAGTTCCAGAGGCGCGCACGCTGCGCCTCGGCGCGCACGAAGCCCTGCCCGGGCGTGCAGTCGAAGGCGTCCGCGAACTCCGGCATGTTGGCCAGCGGACCCAGGACGCGGAAGCTCGCCGGTGGGTGGACGCCGGTCATGACCACCGCAGTCAGGGTGTCGCGGTCGTAACGCCGGCGCCACAGCTCGGCCCACGCGAGGAAAAAGCGCTGCGCGGCCGTGTGCGGACCGACCCGGGGCGCGGCCGTCGCGCCGCTGCGTCCCATCGCGCCGAAGGCCAGCTCCAGCCCGCCCAGGTCGGCGACGTTCTCCAGAAACGTGCGACGGCCATCGACCCTGACCTGTCCCAGCGCCGTGTAACCGTCGTACTGGAATGCCAGGGACTGGGTGCGGGCGACGAAGGCCTCGTAGTCCGGCGGCGTCCACCAGGCCCGGATCCGACCCTCGGCGTCGATCTTGCTGCCCTGGGCATCGAAGCCGTGGCTGAGTTCGTGGGCGAGCAGCGCGCCCAGCGCACCGTAGTTGGCGGCGGGCTCGCGCGCCGGGTCGAAGATCGGCGGCTGCAGGAAGGCGGTGGCGACGGCCAGCCGGTTGTGGACCGGCTCGTAGTAGGCGCTGACACGGTGCGCCTGCAGGGCCGGCGGCTCGGACGAGTCGATCCCCTGCAGCGCCTGCTGCTGGCGCCATCGCGCGATCGCCAACACGTTGGCGGCGTGGGCGTCGGCGGCCAGCTCCAGGCCGGACAGGTCGGGTGCGGACTCGGGCGAGCCGATGACCAGTTCGGTGGCGGCCAGCTTGGCGCGCCCGGCTGCCCGGGCCTCCGCGCTGAGCCAGTCGGCGGCAGCCAGCCGGGCGTCGAGCTGGGCCACCACGGCGCGCGCGATCGCCGCGGCCCCCTCGCCGGTGGCAGCGTCCAGGTTGCGCTGTGCGTACGCGTGCCCCAGCGCATCGCCGAGCAGGTCGCCGACCACCTCGAGCATCGCCGCGGCGCGGTCCGGGCGGGCCTGCTCGCCGCCCAGAATCTGGTCGAACAGCGACCAGTGGGCCGCACGGAACGGCTCGGTCAGGTGCGGCGCCATCACATGGGCGAGGTGGAATCGCAGGTAGGCGTGCCAGGTCTCGGCCGGCACGGTCCCGAGCAGCGCATCGGCCTCGGTGAAGAAGGCCGTGTGCGCCAGCGAAACCGCGCCATCGGTTTCCAGGCCCTGGGCCTTGAAGAAGTGCCGGAGCTCGAGCCTCGGGAAGAGCTTGACGGCCTGGCTGACCGGGACCATCTGATAGCTGTTGTTGGGATCGCGCAGCTGCACCAGGCTCAGCGAGGCGCGCGCGAGCTTCGTTTCCAGTTCGACCACCTGCCGCGCCTGCGCCGGGGCCTGGACCGGGTCGGTCCCGGCCAGTGTCAGCAGCCGCGCAACGTGGTCGCGGTACTGGGTGCGGATTGCCTGTGTCTGCGGGTCCTCGCGCAGGTAGTAGTCCCGGTCGGGTAGGCCCAGTCCGCCCTGGCGCAGGTAGACGGCCCGGCGTTGCGGGTCGTTCAGGTCGGTGCCCACGCCGAACCGGAACAGCAGCGGCACGCCGCCGGCGTGCGCCTGGGCGATGGCCGCGGCCAACTCGCGCGGTTTCTTCGCCTTGTCGATACGCCCGAGCAGCGGGTCGATCGCGCCGGTGCCGGCGGCGGCGATCGCGGTCTCGTCCAGGGCGGCGTTCCAGAACGTCCCGAGCACGCGGTCGATCCCGCCTTGGGGTTCGCGTGCGGCGGCCTCGAGCAGGACCAGCTGGCGCTGTCGGCTGGCCCGCTCGAGCTGCGCGAACACGCCGTCGGCGTCGCGGACGGCCTCTGCCTGCGCCAGCCAGTCGGCATTGGCGTAGGCGTAAAAATCCTGGCACGCGGCGGCGGGCCGGTCGGGCGATGGCGGCTTTTGCGGCGCGGCGCCCGCTGCCCCGGCGAACAGGGCCAGGAAGGTGGACACAGCTGCGCGGCGGAGGCGTGGATGCATGCGGGTGGGGAACGAAAAAGGGGCGCCAGTCTAGCGCCCCTGCGCGTGATCTCCACTTGAATTCGCGTCCCGGGATGTTCCGGGCGGGCCGTTCCGTGGCTCCGCCCGGAGCCGCCTTCCCTGGCGCGGCGCCGGCCGGCTCGCGCCGGTCCGTGCCTTACCAGATGACCACGCGCTGGTCCGCTGTCCGCACCATCGTGTCGTCGCTACCGCATTCGAAGGCCCGGGCGAACGAGGCCATGTTCGAGGGCGCGCCGATGGCGCGGAAGTTCGCCGGTGCATGCGAGTCGGTGTTCAGCCGCACGCGCAGCTCCTCGGGCTTGAAGTTGCGACGCCAGACCACGGCCCAGTTCATGAAGAAGCGCTGTTCGGGCGTGTACCCGTTGATCGGCTCGAGGTCCTTGCCGGCGGTGGCCATGCGGAAGGCGTCGTAGGCCACCGACAGGCCGCCCAGGTCGGCGATGTTCTCGCCCAGCGTCAGGTCGCCCTTGACGTGCAGCCCGTCGATCGACTCGTAGCCGTCGAACTGCTCCACCAGCTTGCCGGTGCGCTGCTGGAACCGCTCGCGGTCCTCGGGGCTCCACCAGTTGGCGAAGTTGCCTGCCGCATCGAACTGGCTGCCCATGTCGTCGTAGCCGTGGATCATTTCGTGGCCGATCACCGCGCCGATGCCGCCGTAGTTGAGCGCGGCGTCGGCCATCGGATCGAAGAACGGTGGCTGCAGGATGGCGGCCGGGAAAACGATCTCGTTCTTGAGCGGGTTGTAGTAGGCGTTGACCGTCTGCGGCGTCATGCCCCACTCGGTCGGATCCACCGGCTTGCCGATCTTGGCCAGCTGGTAGTCGTAGTTGAACTTGGCCGCACGCACGACGTTGTCCAGGTAGCTTTCACGCGAAGTGGCCAGGCCGTCCCAGCTGCGCCACTTGTCCGGATAGCCGATCTTCGGGGTGAAGCTGGCCCACTTCTCCAGCGCCTTTTCCTTGGTCGTGGCGCCCATCCATTCCAGGTCCTGGATCCGTGCCTTCAGCGCGGTGCCCAGGTTCTGCACCAGCTCCAGCGCCTGTGCCTTGGCCTCTGGGGGGAACGTGCGGGCGACGTAGAGCTGGCCCAGTGCCTCGCCCATGGATCCGTTGACGGATTCCAGCGTGCGCTTCCAGCGCGGGCGCATCTGGGCCTGGCCACGCAGGGCCTTGCCGTAGAAAGCGAAGTTCTCCTCGGCCAGCGCATCGGACAGGTACGGCGCGCCGCCGCTGATGGTCTGGTAGGCGAACCACGCCTGCCAGTGGGCCAGCGGCGTGTCCTTCAGCATGCGGTCGAAGGCCTCGAAGAACTGCGGCTGGCCCAGCGAGAACATCGCCGGGCGCTCCACGCCCAGCGTGTCGAAGAATTTCGACCATGGAAAGTGCGGGGTCAGTGCGTCGGCCTGCTCCAGCGAGACCGGGTTGTAGTAGACCTTGGGATCGCGCAGCTGCACCGGCGACAGGGAGGCCTGCGCAAGCCCGGTTTCGAGCGCGAGCACGGCATCGGCCTGCGCGCGCGCCGCGCCGGCATCGTCGGTCCAGCCGCCGAGCTGCAGGATGCGCGCGACATGATCGACGAAGGCGGCGCGGATGCGTACGTAGTCTTCCTTGTCCTCCAGGTAGTACGCGCGTTCGGGCAGGCTCAGTCCGCCCTGTCCGGCGTAGGCGATGTTGACCTTGGAGTTGCTGAAGTCCGGGCTGGGGAAGAAGCCGAATGCAAAGCCCTGGCCCCGGGCGTGGGTTTCCGCGAGCCAGGCGCTCAGGTCGGGGGAATCCTGCAGCCCGCGGATGCGCTGCAGGTAGGGCACCAGCGGGGCCGCACCGGCCGCATTGAGCGCCTTGGCGCCCATGCCGGTGGCGTAGATGTCGCCGATCTTGCGCTCGATGCCGCCATCGGACGCCTTGCTGGCGGCAGCGGCCTCGACCAGTTCGCGCTGCAGCTCCAGCGAGCGCTCCTGCAGCCGCTCGAAGGTGCCCCAGGTGGTGCGGTCGGCCGGGACCGGGTTCTCCGCCAGCCAGTTGGCGTTGACGAAGGCGTTCAGGTCCGCACAGGCGGCGATCTCGCGGTTGAGTTCGGCCGGCTTGATCCAGTCGATCTCGGCGGCGGCGGCGGTACCGGCCAGGCCGAGGGCGAGGGCCGCCGCGAGCGGCGCGAGGCGAAGCTTGGACATGCGGGTCTCCGGGTGTGGATGCGTGAAGGCGGACGGCCGGACGGTGCCGGGCGCGGCATCTTGGAAGGCGTGGGTGTGCCCGGCCAGTGACGAAGGTCACTGCGGGCGACGGCACGCCACCGGCGGTTCAGCCCAGAGGCCAGCGTCGCAACGTGCGGTAGCGCGCCCCCTCGGGCAGGGTCAGACTGCTGACCAGGGCCAGGTTGTCGGCGTCCAGGGCCAGTGCCGGCAACCTCACGGGCGCGCGCCCGATGATGCGCCCGGAGCCGCGCGCCAGCGTGACGTGGGGGCGGAAGCGGCGCCGTTCCGGGGCGAAGCCCAGGGCGCGGGCGCGCGCTTCCAGCCCGGTCGCCAGCGCGGCCAGGGCCGCGGGGCACGAAAACGCGGCGGCCACCACGCGCGGCACGCGCGGCGGCCAGTACTCGATGCGCTGCAGCTCGCAGCGAGTGCTCTTGGCCGCGGCCGCGGCCGGCGCCAGCATCGCCTCGACTTCCCGGACGCGATCTTCGGGCACCGCGCCGAAGAACCGCAGGGTCAGGTGCAGTGCCTCGGGGTCCGCCCACCGCAGCGGGGCAGCCCCCAGGGCCTGGCGCAACTCGCCCTGCAGCCGCACCAGCGCCGCCCGCGCGGCGTCGTCGGGGAGGACCGCGGCAAACAGGCGCAGCGCCGGTGCATCGGGGGCCATCGCCGCAGCTTGCCCCCGGCGCGCGCAGCGACTCAAGCCATGCCTGCGCGCTCAGCTCTCCGGCGCGCCGCCCTTCTTCTGCTGCGCGATCCAGCGGTCGATCTTGGCCTCGAGCACGTCCAGCGGCAGTGAGCCTGTGTTCAGCACCTGGGCATGGAACTGGCGGATGTCGAAAGCCTCGCCCAGCTCGGCCTCGGCGCGGTCGCGCAACTCCTGGATCTTCAGTTCGCCGATCTTGTAGGCCAGGGCCTGGCCCGGAATCGCGATGTAGCGCTCGGTTTCCGAGACAGCCTCGGTCTGCGTGGTGGCCGAATTCTGCAGCATGTACTCGATCACCTGCTCGCGGGTCCAGGCCTTGCTGTGCAGGCCGGTGTCCACCACCAGCCGGATCGCGCGCCACAGTTCGGCCTGCAGGCGCCCGAACCACTGGTAGGGATCGGTGTACACGCCCAGCTCCTTGCCCAGCGACTCCGCGTACAGGCCCCAGCCCTCCGCGAAAGCGGTCTCGCCACCGAAGCGCCGGAACCTGGGCAGGTCGGTCAGCTCCTGCTTCAGCGCGATCTGGAAGTGGTGGCCTGGGATGGCCTCGTGCAGGAACAGCGCCTCCATGTCCCAGGTCTTGCGCACCGGCAGGTCGTAGGTGTTGACGTAGAAGACGCCCGCGCGGGTGCCGTCCTCGCTGGGCGACATGTACGAGCCCCCTGCGGCGGAGGCGGCGCGGTAGGCCTCCACCGGCCTGATCTCGAACCCGGCCCTGGGCGTGAGCGAGAACAGGGCCGGCACGCCCGCCTGCACGCGCTCGTGGAAGCCCCGATAGGCCGCCAGCAGCGCCTCCTCGGACTCGAAGGTGAACTTCGGATCGGTGGTCATGTGCACGAAGAAGTCCTGCAGGCTGCCCTCGAAGCCGACCTCCTCCATCACCTGCCGCATCTCGCCATGGATGCGCTCGACCTCGGCCAGGCCGATCTCGTGGATCTGCGCCGGCGTCATGTCGGTGGTGGTGATGTTGCGCACGTTGAATGCGTACCAGGCTTCGCCTTCGGGCAGGGCCGACAGGCCGACGCTCGTGCGCGAGTTCGGGATGTACTCGTCGCGGATGAAGTCGCGCAGGCGCGTGTAGGCCGGCACCAGCTGCTCCAGGATCATCGTGCGGTAGGCGCCACGCAGCCGCTCCAGGTCCTGCTCGCCCATGCCTTCGGGCGGATTGGCGACCGGGCGCCAGAACAGGCTCTTCTCGGCGTCCTCGACGATGTGCGCCTCCAGCTGCGGGATCACCTTCTCCATCAGTACGCGCGGCTGCACCACGCCCTGCTCGATGCCCCGGCGCATGTTGGCGATGGCCTGGTCGAACAGCACCGGCAGCCGGGCGCCGCGCGCCAGCCACTTGTCATAGTCCTCCAGGGTCTTGAAAGGCTGCGCGCCGGTGCCCGAACCGAGCATCACGGCCAGGTTGGCCATGTTGTAGAACTGGTTGATCGGGATGAGCTCGCCCGGAAAGCGGTCGCCTTCGATCGACATCCCGCGGTCGCGCCGGAAGATCTCGACGCTGATGCGGTCGGATTCGGACAGGCTCGCGGTGTCGACCGCCTCGATGCGCGTCAGCCAGTCCTTTTCGAATGCCAGCGCCCGGTCCATGTGTTCCTGCGACAGGAAGTTGGGCAGACGGTCGTTGTAGCGGGTGTCGCCGACGAAGGTGGCCCGCAATGGATTGAGCTCCAGCGAGGCTTCCCAGTACTCGTCGAAGAGCTGCGCCAGCTGCTCGTGGCTGAACTGCGTCTTCGTCGACGCAGTGGCCGGCGCGGCGGCTTCAGTGGGTGTTTCCGGCGCGGGCGCCTGCGGTGCCTCGCCGCACGCGGCAAGGGCGGCGATCACACACAGGGTCAGCAGATGACGGCGCATTGCATACTCCGGACTCGGTGGGAAGCCCAGCACGCTACGCCCCGGTTGCGGCTGCGGCATGGGCCGAAAGATGGGGCCGGAAAGAACACGCCCCGGCCGTGGCCGGGGCGTGAAGGTCGCGCGGGGCGGGCGGCTCAGCCGCCGGAGCCGCACACGCTGTTGCCGTCGAACGTGATGCTGCCGCGCCGTCCGGCGCAGCCGCGCCGACGGATCCGATCAGGCCGGCCAGCGCGCGCGCGGAAATCGGGGTCCGGTCAAGCCGGATCCGTGAATTCCGTCACAGGTCGCCGCCCAGGGGCTGACGCGGCGCGTCAGCCGCCGGACCGGCCGCGGGCGGCAGGTCCGGGCCCGGGCGGCTGAAGGGGATGCGCTCGGGCGAGACCGCGCCTCCGGAGATGATGAAGGCCATGGCCTGGTCGACGGTCCAGTCGGTCGGGGTGAGCCGCTCCACCGGGACGATCTCCAGGTATCCGGAGGTCGGGTTGGGCGTGGTGGGCACATAGACGGCCGCGAGCTCGCGGTCGGTCCCGATCTCCCGGACGATGCGGGTGACGAATCCGATGACCTTCATCTGCGAATGCGGAAAGTCGATCAGCACCACCCGCTGCGCGCCCTCGGGGCGCGTCTGCAGCACGGCCATCAGCTTCTTGGTGCCGCCGTAGATGGTCTGCACCAGCGGGATGCGCTCTATCAGGGCATCGACGGCCGAGAACAGGCGCTTGCCGACCACGCGGTGGGCGAGCCACCCGAGCCCGTACAGGCCACCGAGTGTGACCGCCAGCGCCAGCATGAAGCGCAGCCACGAGGTGTCCAGGACGAAGCCGAAGGCCGGCGCGATCCCCGCCACGCGCAGGAGCACCGCATCGACCCAGGGTGCGCTGAAGCCGCTGAGCTGGCGCAGGACGAATTCGAACACCACCCAGGTCAGCCACAGCGGGAACACCGTCAGGATCCCGGTGATCAGGTAGCGCTGGAAGCGAATGGCACGCATGTCGGAGTTTCCAGTGGACCGTCGGTTTCCGGAGGGCAATCGAAGCGGCCGCAGCCGGAGGCGCACAAGGATTAAGGTCTGATCAAGTCCATCCTGGACTTGATCAGACTCGCCGAGTCCGGCACATGTCCGGACTCGGCTCCGCCGGATCAAGCACTTGCGTGCTTGATCCGCGAGCGCGCCATCCTTGGCGCGCGAACCTCTGAACTTGTTCAGAGGTTCCCAAGGCCACGCGGCCGGTGCTCAGCGGGCGTCGCGCACCAGGCGGATGCCCAGATCGTTGTAGCCGCGATCGGGATCGCGCGCCACCACCGATGCACCGGAACCTACCGCCAGGCGGCGCGAACAACCGCCCTTGCCTGCGCAGTCGCTGGTCCATGCGGCGAAGGCGCCGGCCTTGCCAGCGCCTTCCGACGCGCTCGGCAACCGCCAGCGCGCGCCCGTGCGGTCGCTCAGCCATTGCGCGTAGGCGGAAGCGTCCTGGTGGCTGACGCACACGACCGGGTCGCCGCTGGCCTGCGGGAAGCCCGGATCGCGCCAGTCCTTGCGGTCGAACACGCGGATCAGCGAGATGGCCAGGTGGCAGCGCGCGGGCCCGCGCCCGGTCGCTTCGGCGAAACGCTCGAACTGGGCGCGGCTGACCACCAGGCTTGCCGACGCCGCAGGTCCTGCCTGTGCAGCGGATGCCGTGGGTTCGGGGACCGGTTTCTCCAGCGGCGCGGGCGCTTGCGCCTTCGCCGCCGGTTCGGCGGCCGGGACCGCCAGGCCCTGCATTTCCGGCAGGACGGCCGGCGGGGTCTCGCCGATCGCCGCGCGCAGGGCCGCTGCGCCCTCGGGCTCGCCGGCGGCATCGGTTCCGCGCAGCGCCTCGCGCACTCGCGCCAGGTACCGGGCGCGGTCGGCGTCCAGTGCTTCGCCGGCGGCGTCGGCGAGCATGCGGGCCTGTTCCAGGCGCGCCCGGGCCGATTCGAAATCGCCGCTGGCGACGTCGCCCGCCGTCCGCTCGCCCAGCCAGTTCATGGCCTGCCCGAGCCCGCGCACGGCCTCGCTGTTGCCCGGTTGCAGCCGCAGCACGCCCAGCCAGGTTTCGGCGGCATTTGCGCCGGACGGCGCCACGATCGCGCCGGCGGCGAACTGCTGCTGGGCAAGGTCGAGCGCACGCGCCCCGGTCTCCTCGTCGAGCGTGGCCGGCAGTTCGGGTGCCGGCACAGCGCTCACCGCCACCTGGCGCTGGGGCCGGCTGGCCATGGTCAGGGCGACGATCAGTGCCACCAGCGCCAGCCCGGCCGCGAACTGGGTCCAGGGCGAGCGCCAGACCGGATCGCGGGCGATCACGTACAGCGCCGAGCGCAACCCGCCGCCGGAGCCCTGTTCGAGCCGGTCGAGCGCCCGCAACATCGCCTGTGCGCTGCGGAAACGCCGCTCGGGGCGCTTCGCCAAAGCGCGGTCGATGAAAGGCTGCCAGTGTCGCGTGCCGCCCGGAAGCCGCGGGATGGGATCGTGCGCGTGCATCAGCGCCAGGGTCAGCGGGTCGGTCGATTCGTACGGCAGCTCGCCGGTGAGCAGCTCGTAGGCGAGCACGCCCACGCTGTACAGGTCGGCACGTCCGTCCACCTCGTCGCCCCGCGCCTGCTCCGGTGCCATGAACCCGCCGCTGCCGATGGTCAGGCCCGCACCGGTGATCCGGTGAGTCACGTTGTGCGAACGCGCGATGCCGAAGTCGGCAAGGCGGGCGCGCCCGTCCTCGTCGAACAGGACGTTCTCCGGCTTGACGTCGCGATGCACGATGCCTCGCGCATGTGCATAGGCGAGGGCTTCGAGCAGCGCCCGCAGGATCGAGAGCACCATGGCTTCGTCATGGGTGAAGTCGCGCTGGCTCAGGTCGCCACCGGCCAGGTACGGCATCGCGAAGTACAGGCGTCCGTCCCCGGCGTGTCCGACCTCGTGGATGCCGACGATGTGAGGATGGTCCAGGCGCGCGATCACACGCGCCTCCTGTTCGAAGCGCCGGGACTGCTCGGGGTCGGCATTGGCGCTGGGGTAGATCACCTTGATCGCGACTTCACGGTCCAGCGACTCCTGCACGGCCAGCCATACGCTGGCCATGCCGCCCACGCCGAGCCGCCGCACGATCCTGTAGCCCGGAATCGTCGGCGGATGCTCGTGGCTGCCGACGGCCGCAGACGCGGTCGCAACCGCCGGCGAAGGCTTGTCGGAGGGGTTCATCGAAATGCGGACCGGATGGACGCGGCGACCCCCAAGATACCGCGGAAAGCCGGCTTCGGGGTTCACGCCGGCCGCGGCTTCGCGCACGATGGCGGGAGTCGGCCGGTTCGGGTTGCCGGGGAGCTGGATTTGCAAGCAGAGGATGTGAAGACCGGGGAGCGCCCACTGGTGCTGGCGCTGATGGGGCTGCCGGGGGCCGGCAAGAGCGCGCTGGCGGCGGCGCTGGCGCGCGAGCTGGACCTGCACGTGGTCGACCGCGACGCGATCCGCGCGGCGATGTTTCCGCGCTGTGCGCTGACGGCCGCGGAAAAGCACGCCGCGTTCCGGGCCGTGCTGACCGCGGTCGAGGTCAATTGCCTGCTGTCGCGCTCGAGCGTGATCGACGGGGTGACCTTCGCCCGCGGCCAGGACCTGGAGCGGGTGCACGCGGTGGCCAGCAAGTACCCGGTCGATACCATCGCGCTGTATCTGGACTGCCCGCCCGAGCTGGCCCGCCAGCGGATCGCGCGCGACCGCCGCGAGCATCCGGCGCGCGACCGGTCCCCGGACCTGGTCGACCGCGTCATGGCGCGCTTCGAGCAGCCGCCGTCGACGGCGCTGGTGGTGGATGCGCGCGCGGCCGCCGATGTGGTGCTGAGGGAGGCGCTAGCCTTGATCCTCACCGCCCGCGGCAGCTGAGCCGGGCTCGAGCCTGGCGTGCAGATGGACCTGCTTGCGCACCCGTGCAACCAGTTTGCCCTCTCCGGTGCGCACGTCGGTCTGGAAACCGTGCACGGCGCGGCCGCCGGGATCGGCTGCGATGGCGGCGCGGATCGCATCCAGCGTCGGCTCGTCGAGCTCGAACTGCGCGTACACGTCCTCCCGCACGGCCTTGCGGAATTCGATCTCGCCGGTACGGTCCCAGA
Organism: Lysobacteraceae bacterium; assembly: GCA_035686365.1. Classification (GTDB taxonomy): domain Bacteria; phylum Pseudomonadota; class Gammaproteobacteria; order Xanthomonadales; family Xanthomonadaceae; genus DASRZM01. The sequence continues at coordinate 29,838 of DASRZM010000088.1, forward strand.
CGACGTAGCCGCGGCCCAGTGCGTGCATCAACAGGATCATCCAGAACGGATCGGTCATCGCGAACAGGCTGCCGCCGAAGTGGGTGCCGACGTAGTTGCGGTTCCACGGTCGCATGCGCAGTTCGACCCGCGCGTGGCGGTAATCCTCGTCGATCGCGGTGACGT
>DASRZM010000089.1:0-14950 GCA_035686365.1 Lysobacteraceae bacterium
ACCAGGCCCCGCAGGGGGCGCGCACAGGGATGTGCGCGCCTTTGCGCCGCGACAGGATGTCGCGTCGCAAAGCCCGGCCGACCGCCGCGGACCTGCTGCGCGTCGCGCGGCAGGCGCGAGGACAGCGCCTGCGCGCGATCCCGGCGCGGCGACGCTCGGCCCACCACGAAGTGAGGGAGGTGACCTCAAGAACGCGCGATTTCGGCGCGGCGTCGCGCGGCCCGCCACGGAGCGACGCCGATCAGCCCGCCAGCACCGCGCGGATGTCGGCCTCGTCGACGCCGGCGACGACCTCGGCGGCGCCGATGCCGCGCCACAGCACGAGGCGCAGCGTCCCGGATACGGTTTTCTTGTCCAGCCGCATCGCCTGCAGCAGCGCATCGGGATCGAGCCCGGCCGCGCTGCGCGTGGGCAGCGCCAGCGCCTGCAGGGCCTGCTCCAGGCGCTCGGCATCGGCCGGGTCGGCGCGTCCCAGTCGTGCCGACAGCCGCGCCGCCGCGACCATGCCGACCGCGACCGCCTCTCCGTGCAGGACCGCGCCGTAGCCGGCGCAGGCTTCGATCGCGTGGCCGAAGCTGTGGCCGAAGTTGAGCAGGGCGCGTTCGCCGCGCTCGGTCTCGTCGCGCGCGACGATCCCGGCCTTGTGCCGGCAGCACGACTCGATCGCAGTGGCCAGGGCGTCGGGATCGCGCGCCAGCAGGTCCGGCGCGTGCGCCTGCACCCAGTCGAAGAACGGTCGATCGCCGATCGCGCCGTACTTGAGGACCTCGGCCAGGCCGGCGCGCAGTTCGCGGTCGGGCAGGGTCGCGAGGGTGCCGATGTCGGCCAGCACGGCGACCGGCTGGTGGAAGGCGCCGACCAGGTTCTTGCCCTGCGGCAGGTTCACAGCGGTCTTGCCGCCGACCGAGGAATCGACCATGGCCAACAGCGTGGTAGGCAGCTGCAGGAAGTCGACACCGCGCATCCAGCAGGCGGCGGCAAAGCCGGCCAGGTCGCCGATCACGCCGCCGCCGAGCGCCACGACGGTGGCATCGCGGCTGGCGCCCAGCGCGGCCAGTGCGCCGAATACGCGTTCGCAGCCCTGCAGCGACTTGTGCGCCTCGCCGGGGGGCAGTTCCAGGCAGGCCACCCTGCGTCCAGCCTGGCGCAGGGACGAGAGCACCGGGGCGGCGTACAGCGGTGCGACGTTGGCGTCGCTCACCACCAGCACGTGGCGACCCCGCACGTGGCGGACGAGCCGGCCTGCATCGGCGAGCAGGCCCGCGCCGATCACGATGGGATATCTGCGGCTTCCCAGTTCGACCTCGACCTGGCGCACGCGCTCAGCCGGCATCGGGAACCACCGGCTGGCCGGTGACGCCGCTGTGGGCACGCAAGGCCTCCAGTACACGCTCGCAGGATTGCTCCACGGCAAGTCCTCCGGTGTCCACCACCAGGTCAGCGAGCGCGGCGTAGATCGGGTCGCGCTGCCGCGCCATTTCCTTCAGCCGTTCGTCGCGATCGGGCGTGGCCAGCAGCGGCCGCGTGCGGTCGCGCTGCAGGCGGCGCAGCTGCTGCGCGACCGAGGTGCGCAGCCACACCACCAGGCCGGCCCGCGACAGCGCATCGCGGTTGGCCGGGTCGAGCACGGCGCCGCCGCCGGTGGCGATCACCTGTCCGGACCCGGCGCACAGGCGCGCCAGTGCCTCGCGTTCGCGGCGGCGGAATCCGGGCTCGCCCTCGATTTCGAAGATCAGGTTGACGCTGGCGCCGGTGCGCTGTTCCAGCGACTGGTCCAGGTCGACGAAGTCCATGCCCAGCGCCTGCGCCAGGCGCCGGCCGATGGAGGTCTTGCCGGCGCCCATGGGGCCGATCAGCACCAGATTGCGGGCCCGCAAGGCGGAGGCGTTCATCGCGGCGATGCTAGCATTGGCCGCCTTTTCCACACCGCTGCGCAATGTTCCGTTTCTTCGCCCTGTTCCTGGTCCTGCTGATCGGCCTGTTCTCGCTGCGCATCACCAATTTCGTGCGCGAGTGGGTGACCGTCCCGTTCACCGGGCTGCTGGCCGACGTCAGCGGGTTCCTGATCAAGCTGTTCGACAGCGGCGTCGCCACCGAGGGCGTGATCATCCGCAGCATCGAGAACGGGTTTGCGGTGGCGATCGCGCCGGGCTGCGACGGCATCGAGGCGGTGATCATCCTGGTGGCGGCGATCGCCGCCTTCCCGGCTCCGATCAAGCACAAGCTGACCGGTATCGGCATCGGGTTCCTGGCGATCCAGGCGCTGAACCTGGTGCGCATCATCAGCCTGTTCTACCTGGGGCAATGGAACAAGACCGCGTTCGACTGGTTCCACCTGTACCTGTGGCAGGCGCTGATCGTGCTCGATGCGCTGGCGGTGTGGCTGATCTGGCTGCGCTACCTGCCCCGGCGGACCCGCCTGGCCGCCACTGCCGGCGCGTGAGCGCGACGCGGCAGCGGGCACTGATCGCCGGCTGCGGAGCGGTCGGTATCCGGCTCGCGCGGCGCCTGGCCGGGCAGGGTGTCGAGGTGTTCGCGCTCTCGCGCAGCGGGCGCGGCGGCGACGGGGGCGTGCGCACCGTGCGCGCCGACCTGGGCGATCCGGTCTCGCTCTCGCAGTTGCCGGCGCGCCTGGATTCGGTCTTCTACCTGCCGGCCCCCGACGTGCGCACTGCGCAGGCCTACCGGCGGGTATTCGTGGAGGGCGTACGCAATCTCGTGCACGCACTTCCCGCTCCACCACGGCGTTTCGTGTTCGTATCCTCCACCGCGGTCCACGGAGAGGACGCCGGCGAGTGGATCGACGAGACCACGCTGCCGGCGCCGGCGGATTTCAACGGCGAGGTCCTGCTGCAGGCCGAGCGCCAGATCCGGCAACTGCTGCCCGGGGCGATCATCGCGCGGCTGGCCGGGCTGTACGGCCCCGGCCGCGTACGCATGCTGCGCCGGGCCCGGGCCGGCGAACCGGGGGCGCCGCGCTGGGGCAACAGGATCCACCTCGAGGATGCCGCCGCAGCGCTCGCCCACCTGGCCGACGCGGGTGGCGAGGACCGCCTGTACCTGGTTTCCGACGGCCACCCGGCGCGTGACGACCAGGTCCTGGCGTGGCTGCGCGAGCGCATGGGCCTGCCCGACGTGGCGGTGCCCGACGGTCCCGAGTGCGGGCGCCGGATCGCGGCCGGACGCCTGCTCGCGACCGGCTTCGTGCCGGCGTTCCCCGACTTCCGTGCGGGCCATGCGCCGCTCATCGGCGATGAACGGTCAGATTGACGCGACGAACGGGTTGCTATAGACCGGAACCCGGGGCCACTGGGTTCCGATCGGGGAGAGTTGAGCCGTGTCCACCGTCGCCAAGGTGATCGAACTGTCCGCTGCATCCAGCCGCGGCATCGAGGACGCCGTCCAGACCGGACTGACCCGATGCGCGCAGTCGGTCAAGAACATCCGCAGTGCCTGGATCAACGAGATCTCGGCAGTCACAGACGACGAGGGGAAGGTGGTCGAATGGCGCGTGAACATGCGCATCAATTTCCTGGTCGACTGAACCCGCCCGGACCCGTGTCGGATGCGACCAGCGTCGTGGGCGTCCTCGAGGACGACCCGGACCAGTCCATGCTGTTCCGGCACTGGCTGGAAGCGGCCGGCTTCTTCACGCGCACCTATGAAAGCGCGACCGACTTCCGGCGCCGGCTCGGTGGCGAGTCGGTCGATCTGCTCGTGCTGGACTGGAACCTTCCCGACGAGAGCGGATTCGACGTGCTGCAATGGCTGCGCGACTCGGGCAACGTGCGCCTGCCGGTGCTGTTCCTGACCGCGCGCAACCAGGAGGACGATATCGTCTCGGCCTTGCGCTCGGGCGCCGACGACTACCTGACCAAGCCGCCGAAGAAAGGCGAGCTGCTGGCGCGCGTGGGCGCGCTGCTTCGGCGCGTGGGCCTGCAGGAGGAGGCGCTGCCCGCCGAGGAGGTGCCGCCGTACCGCATCGACCCGGCGCGGCGCCGCATCACCCTGGACGGGCGCGAGATCGTGCTCACCGACCGTGAGTTCGACCTCGCCTATTTCCTGTTCCGGCGCCGCGGTCGCGTACTCAGCCGCGAAACCCTGCTCGACGGCGTGTGGAAGCTGCGTGCCGGCGTGGCCACGCGCACGCTCGATACCCACGTCAGCCGCGTGCGCAAGAAGCTGGCGCTGACCGGCGAGCACGGCTGGCGCCTGAGCGCCGTCTACCAGCACGGCTACCGCCTCGAGCAGCTCTGAGCGGCCCGCGGCGTCACGTTGCCGGGTGGGAGCGGCCCATGGCCGCGACCGGGCGCCTCGGCAGCCCGCTCCTGGAAGCCCGTCACGCCCAGTGCAAGGCGCCGGGCCTGCGCCTGCGGTCCAGCGCGACCGTGGCGTCCGCGATCGTGGGCAGGGTGCGCAGCGCCTGCCGGCTGACCCGTTCGAAGAACAGCACGAAGCGCTCGACCTGTGCGCGGTCCATCGCGCGCCGGCCGGGGTTCGTCGCCTGCAGGGTGCGTTCCTGCTGCCAGCGCCAGTGGCGTACGACCTCGAACCCGGGCGCCTGCAGCAGCAGCAGTCGTGGCAGTCGCCGCCACAGCGGCGCGTAGTCGCGCGCGAGCGACTCGTTGACGTACCTGCGCCACAGGCCCTGGGAATCTTCGTTGCGCTCGAGCGCATTGACCGGCGCCCGCAGGTCGGCGGACGGCTCCGCCGGCACCTTCAGGAACCAGCCTTCGAACACGATCAGCCGGACCGGCCCGCGCACCACCGGCCAGCGCGAGGGCGGCAGCCGGCGGTCGGCGATCTTGTCGAAGCGCGGGAGGCGCACCGGGGCGCCTGCGGCCAGTGCATCGAGCACCTCACAGGCCAGCGCGACCTCGTGCGTGCCCGGCGGCCCGCGCGTGGCCAGCAGCGGATGCACGGCGCGGCCCAGCGCCAGGCGCTGCCGGCGGCCCAGGTAGAAGTCGTCGATCGACACGGCGAGGGCCGGCACCCCGGCGCGGCCGGCTGCGTCCACGATCTGGGCAGCCAGGGTCGACTTTCCCGAACCCTGCAGGCCGGTGATCGCCAGCACGGCTGGACCGGTCCCGCACGGCAGCGTCGAGCGCAGCAATGCGTCGACGAAGCCGGGCGCGTAGCCTCGTGGCAGGTTCCGGTGTGCGCGTGCGTTCACGCACAATAGGCTATCGCGCGATCCGCGCGCTGACCGCATCAGGCCATGGAGTCGATGACCGACCTGTACGCCGAGGCCCTGCTGACCTTCCGCGAACTGCTGGACGCGGCGCGCGTGGCCGGCGACCCGGAGCCCACGGCGATGACCCTGGCCACCGCCGGAGCGGACGGGCGCGTGTCCGCGCGCGTGGTCCTGCTGAAGGCATTCGACGAGCGTGGCTTCGTCTTCTACAGCAACACCCGCAGCCGCAAGGGGCGGCAGCTGGCGGCCAATGCGCACTGCGCGCTGTGCTTCCTGTGGAAGCGGCTGCGCGAGGGGGTGCAGGTGCGCATCGAGGGCGCGGTCGAGCGCGTTTCCGACGCCGAGGCGGACGCCTACTTCGGCTCGCGTCCGCGCGTGTCCCAGCTGGGCGCCTGGGCCTCCAAGCAGTCGGCGACCCTGCCGCAGCGGCGCTTCTTCGACGAGCGCATGGAGCAACTCCAGGCGCGCTACGAGGGCCAGCCGGTGCCGCGACCGCCGCACTGGACCGGATACCGGGTGCGGCCGGACCTGATCGAGTTCTGGTACGGCGCCCAGTTCCGGCTGCACGACCGCGACCTGTACGAGTTGCGGGAGGGAAGGTGGCGCAAGCGCAAGCTGTATCCGTAGGGGCCCTCGTCGTGAACCTTTGCGCAGGGCTGCGTGCCAGCTTCGGGATTGCTTCCACAACCCCCATCATCGACTCGCTGCGCGAGTCGATGATCGCCCCCTTGACTACGTAGGAGGTGGTGTCGTGGACCTTCGCGTCATGCTTCGGGCGAGCTTCGGTAATGCCTCCACAACCCCCATCACCGGCCCGCTGCGCGGGCCGCTGATCGCCCCCTTGACTCAAGGGGGCTGGGCGAGGCTGGGGGGTGCGGTTGGGGTCTGCGCGGGCGCCGGCGTCTCCCTCCCTTTCGCGCAGCGAAGGGGAGGGTCGGGGTGGGGTCGCGCGGCGCAGCCGCGCGCGCAACGTGTCGCGTTGCCGGCTACCTGCACGATCGCATCGAGCTGCCTGGCCGGGTCCCGGGTCCCGGGTCCCGGGACCCGAATCCACGGAGCCGCAGCGTGACCGGGCCGCGACGCATCGTGTGCCTGACCGAGGAGCCGACCGAGACCCTGTACCTGCTCGGGGAACAGGAGCGGATCGTCGGAATCTCCGGGTTCACGGTGCGGCCGCCGCAGGCACGGCGGGAAAAGCCCAAGGTGTCGGCCTTCACGAGCGCGAAGATCGATCGCATCCTGGCCTTGCGTCCGGACCTGGCGATCGGCTTCTCCGACATCCAGGCCGACATCGCCGCCGAGCTGGTTCGCGCCGGCGTGGAAGTCTGGATCGCCAACCACCGCAGCGTGGAGGGCATCCTCGAGTACGTGCTGCGGCTGGGTGCCCTGGTCGGCGCCGCACCGGCGGCCCGGCGGCTGGTGGCGAGCCTGCGTGCCCACCTGGACGCGGTCGCGGCGGCAGCGGCCGGGCCGGGGCCGCGTCCGCGGGTCTACTTCGAGGAATGGGACGAGCCCCCGATCACCGGGATCGGCTGGGTCGCCGAGCTGGTGCGCATCGCCGGCGGCGACGACATCTTCCCCGAACGCGCGCTGTGCGCGCTCGCACGCGACCGCATCCTGGCCGACCCGCTGGAGGTCGTCCGCCGCGCGCCGCAGATCATCATCGGCTCCTGGTGCGGGAAGAAGTTCCGTCCCCGGTCGGTGGCTGCGCGGCCGGGCTGGGACCAGGTGCCGGCCGTGCGCGACGGCGAGCTGCACGAGGTGAAGTCGCCGCTGATCCTGCAGCCGGGGCCGGCCGCGCTGACCGACGGTGTGGATGCGCTGGCGGCCATCGTGCACGCCTGGAGCGCGCGCCACTGAGCGCGTGCCGGAAGCGGCGCGCGCAGGCGCGCGTGGCTCAGTCGGGAAAGAAGGACTGCGAGAAGCGGACCTGGACCGGCGGCCCGCCGTGCGCACGCGCCTGCACGTCGAAGCGCAGCGTCTCGCGGCCGTCGAAGCCGATCTCGGCCAGGTAGTAGACGGCCGCGCCCTCGCGCACTTCACGCAGTTCCAGCACCGAGCGCTGACCGACCAGGTTGGTTGCCGTGCCGGTGACCTCGGCCGTGACCGCTTCGGTGAGACCGTCGTCGCGCCTGCGGTGCACGGCGATGTTCAGCAGGACGCGATTTGCCGATCGACGCACGCCGTACCGGCGCGCGACTTCCGGCGTGAGCCAGGTGGTCGGCAGCGCGTTGTAATAGACCACGTGGTCGCCGGCCTCGATGCGGTTGCTCGGCGCCGGCGCCTGGGCTGCAGCGCCCGCACCCAGGACGCAGAAGGCGATCAGTAGACAGGGGCGCACGAATCCTCCTTCAGCCGGTTGCCAAGCGGGTTCCCAGATCCCCCAGCGGCGCCACCAGCAGGATCCGCGCGAGCAGGATTGCCACGCAGGCCAGCAGCGGTGAAAGGTCGATGCCGCCCAGCGGCGGCAGCAGGCGGCGGAACGGGCGCAGCCAGGGTGCGGCCAGGCGGTCGATCAGCGGTACCAGCGGGTGGTGGGGGCTGCCCAGGAAGCTCAGGACGACGGCGATGATGATGATCCAGAAGAACAGCGTCAGCACCAGGCCGGCCAGTTCGGCCAGGCCCAGCACCAGCACCCCGGCGAACGCCGGCGCCATGCCGGCCAGCGCGAACAGCGCCACGACCTTCAGGCACTGGATCAGCCAGGCGACCGCTGCGGCAGCCACGTCGAAGCGTCCGACCGGACGCAGCAGGCGTCGCAACGGGGCCAGGACCGGATTGCTGGCGCGATACACGAACTGCGACAGCGGATCCTGGAAGCCCGCACGCGCCACCTGCAGTGCCACGCGCAGCACGAACAGCAGCGTCAGGGCGCCGAAGACCAGGTCCAGCAGCAGCGAACCGGCCGTGACCAGGTAGCTCATGCGCCCGCCGCCTCGCGCCCGTTACCGGAAGAGCCGCCGGCCACGGCAGGCGGACCGCAGCGAATCGAAGTCATGGTGCTCGGGAATGTCGATTGGCGGTGAGGATACCCGGTCGGGCCCGGCCCGCGGGCACGCGCCGGCTCCGCGCGCACGGCTCAGGGGCGCGGGCCGAACAGGGCCGTACCGATCCGGACCATGGTCGCGCCTTCCTCGATGGCCAGTTCGAAGTCCTCGGTCATGCCCATCGACAGCGTGTCGATGCCCGGGTGCTCGCCGCGCAGGGCCTCGAACAGTGTGCGCATGCGCGCGAATGCGACGCGGCGCAGCGTCGGGTCGGCGTGCGGCGCCGGGATCGCCATGAGCCCGCGCAGGCGCAAGGCGGGCGTCCGCGCGATCGACTCGGCGAGCGGCCCCACCGCCGCGGGCGCGCAGCCGGACTTGCTGGCCTCGCGATCGATATTGACCTGGACCAGCACCTGCAGCGGCGCCAGCCCGGGCGGCCGCGCCCGCGCCAGCGGCTCGACCAGCCGCGGCCTGTCCAGCGACTGCAGCCAGTGGAAGTGCGCGGCCACGCCGGCGCACTTGTTCGACTGCAGGTGGCCGATGAAATGCCAGCGCAGGTCGCGCCCGGCCAGCGCCTGCTGTTTGGCCAGCGCCTCGCCCAGGTAGTTCTCGCCGAATGCGCGCTGCCCGGCGTCGGCCAGCGCCGCCAGCGCGCGGACCGGCTGCGCCTTGCCGACGGCCAGCAGGCGCACCGGCGCGCCGGTGCCGGCACGCCGGCGGGCGGACTCGATCCGGTCCAGAACGGCTTGCAGGCGATTCCCGATGTCCGGCACGGATTGCATTCCGGTGATGGCGCTATACTGGCTCGGAACCCATTGTACGAACGGGAAACTCCGTTCCGTCGGGGCGGTCCCGCCGGATCTTCTGGGCGGGCACGACAGGCGTACCGAGGGGGAGACATGGATATTGCGGAACTGCTGGCCTTTTCCGTCAAGAACAAGGCGTCGGACCTGCACCTCTCGGCCGGCCTGCCGCCGATGATCCGGGTCGACGGCGACGTGCGCCGGATCAACGTGCCGGCGCTCGACCACAAGCAGGTCCATGCGCTGGTCTACGACATCATGTCGGACAAGCAGCGCCGCGACTACGAGGAGTTCCTCGAGGTCGATTTCTCGTTCGAGATTCCGGGCCTGGCCCGGTTCCGCGTCAATGCCTTCAACCAGAACCGCGGCGCCGCCGCCGTGTTCCGGACCATCCCCTCCGAGGTGCTCACGCTCGACGATCTGGGCTGCCCGCGCATCTTCAAGGAGCTGATCGACCAGCCGCAGGGCCTGATCCTGGTGACCGGCCCGACCGGCTCGGGCAAGTCCACCACGCTGGCGGCGATGGTCGACCACGTCAACAAGAAGGAATACGGGCACATCCTGACGATCGAGGATCCGATCGAGTTCGTACACACATCGAACAAGTGCCTGATCAACCAGCGCGAGATCCACCGCGACACCCATGGTTTCAACGAGGCGCTCCGCTCGGCGCTGCGCGAGGATCCCGACTTCATCCTGGTCGGCGAGATGCGCGACATCGAGACCATCCGGCTGGCGCTGACTGCCGCCGAGACCGGGCACCTGGTCTTCGCGACCCTGCACACATCCTCGGCGGCCAAGACCATCGATCGCATCATCGACGTGTTCCCGGCCGGCGAGAAACCGATGGTGCGCTCGATGCTGTCCGAGTCGCTGCGCGCGGTGATCGCGCAGGCGCTTCTGAAGAAGGTCGGCGGTGGCCGCACCGCCGCATGGGAGATCATGGTCGGCATCCCGGCGGTGCGCAACCTGATCCGCGAGGACAAGGTCGCGCAGATGTATTCCTCGATCCAGACCGGCCACAACTACGGCATGCAGACGCTGGACCAGCACCTGCAGGACCTGGTCAAGCGGGGCCTGGTCACGCGCCAGATCGCGCGCGACTATGCCAAGGACAAACGGTTGTTCGAATGACCAACAGGGCTCAGAGATCAGAGGTCAGGGCTCAGGCGGCGGCAGACCGTTCCTGAGGCCTGAGCCCTGGTGTCTGGGCACTCGAGCCCGGAGGGCGAGACATGAGCAGCATCGACTTTGCCAGCTTCCTGAAGCTGATGGCCCACAAGAAGGCATCGGACCTGTTCATCACGGCCGGTATCGCGCCCTCGATAAAGGTGAACGGACGCATCTCGCCGATCACCCAGAACCCGCTCACGCCACAGCAGGCGCGCGACCTCGTGCTCAACGTGATGAATCCCTCGCAGCGCGAGGAGTTCGAGAAGACCCACGAGTGCAACTTCGCGATCGGCGTCTCCGGCGTCGGCCGCTTCCGCGTCTCGTGCTTCTACCAGCGCAACCAGGTCGGCATGGTGCTGCGCCGGATCGAGACCAAGATCCCGACCATCGAGGAGCTGAACCTGGTTCCGATCATCAAGACGCTGGCGATGACCAAGCGCGGAATCATCCTGTTCGTGGGCGCCACCGGCACCGGCAAATCGACCTCGCTGGCGTCCATGGTCGGCTACCGCAACCAGAACTCTTCGGGCCACATCATCACCATCGAGGACCCGATCGAGTTCGTGCACAAGCACGAGGGCTGCATCATCACCCAGCGCGAGGTCGGCATCGACACCGACAGCTGGGAGAACGCGCTGAAGAACACCCTGCGCCAGGCGCCGGACGTGATCATGATCGGCGAGGTGCGCACCCGCGAAGGCCTGGACCACGCCATTGCCTTCGCCGAGACCGGCCACCTGGTGCTGTGCACGCTGCATGCCAACAACGCCAACCAGGCGATGGACCGCATCATCAACTTCTTCCCGGAAGACCGCCGCAACCAGTTGCTGATGGACCTGTCGCTCAACCTGAAGGGCGTTATCGCGCAGCAGCTGATCCCCACCCCGGACGGCAAGGGGCGGCGGGTGGCGATGGAAATCCTGCTGGGCACCCCGCTGATCCAGGACTACATCCGCGACGGCGAGATCCACAAGCTGAAGGAAGTGATGAAGGAATCCGTGCAGCTGGGCATGAAGACCTTCGATCAGAGCCTGTTCGAGCTGTACCAGGCAGGCGAGATCAGCTACGAGGATGCGTTGCGCTTCGCGGATTCCACCAACGAGGTGCGCCTGCGGATCAAGCTGGCCCAGGGCGGCGATGCCTCGACCCTTGCGCAGGGGCTGGACGGCGTGGAAGTCGCCGAGGCGCGCTGACCGGCGCCCCTGGCTGGCGCGGACACGCCTCCACCCTCCTTCGGGATCGGTAGCGTTTAGAATCGACGCATGCCGACCGATTCCTCGATGCTGTCCAACCAGCTGCTGGTGGCGCTGCCATCGTTGCAGGACCCGCATTTCGCCCGCAGCGTCGCCCTGGTTTGCCAGCACGATGCCGAAGGCGCGATGGGCGTGGTGGTCAACCGCGCGTCCGAATACACGCTGGGCGAAGTGCTGCAGCAAATGGGCATCGCCAGCGACAGCGAGGCACTGCAGACGCAGATCGTGCTCGCCGGCGGCCCGGTGCATCCGGAGCGCGGCTTCGTCCTGCACGATGGCAGCCGCGAATGGGATTCCACGCTCGCGGTCGGCGACGGCCTGTACCTGACCACGTCGCGCGACGTGCTCGAGGCGCTGGCCCGCGGCGATGGCCCCTCCCAGGCAGTGGTGGCGCTGGGCTGCGCGGGCTGGGGCGCCGGGCAGCTGGAACAGGAACTGGTGGACGACAGCTGGCTGATGGTGCCCGCGGGTCGCGAGGTGTTGTTCGACCTCCCGCTGGAGCAGCGCTGGCAGGCCGCGGCAGGCAGCATCGGCGTGGACCTGGTCAATTACGTCGACCACAGCGGGCACGCATGAGCGGACCCGAAGCAGGCGGGCCTGGGGCAGGCGGGCCTGGGGCAGTCCAACCTGCCATTCGTCGCGACGGCACCGTGCTGGGTTTCGATGTTGGCGCGCGTCGGATTGGTGTTGCGGTCGGCAGCGGGTTCGGTGTCGGCGCACGGGCGCTGGCAGTGGTCGACGTGCATGCCAGCGGCCCCGACTGGGCGGAAATCGAACGCCTGCGCCGCGAATGGCGACCCGACGGGCTGGTGGTGGGCGATCCGATGAGCCTCGATGGCGGCGATCAGCCGATCCGCAAGGTTGCACAGGCCTTTGCCCGGGAGCTGCGACTGCGCACCAGGCTTCCGGTGGTGATGGTGGACGAACGCAGCAGTTCGATCGAGGCCGCGCAGCGCTTTGCCGGCGATCGGGCGCAGGGCCGAAAGCGCAAGCGCGATGCAGCGGCGCTGGACGCGGTGGCAGCCGCGATCATCGTCGAGCGCTGGCTGGCGGCGCCGCAGGATGCCGTGGTGCTTCCATGAGCGGGCAACTGGATGCAGGCGGCAAGCTCCGCCACCTGCTGAGCCTGGAGGGGCTGTCGCGCGATCTGCTTGGCGGCCTCCTGCAGCGCGCGCAGGCGCTCGTCCCGGACGCGTTCGCCGGTTGCGCGCAGCGCCACGTGCTCGCCGGCAAGGCGATCTGCACGCTGTTCTTCGAGCCGTCCACGCGCACGCGTTCGAGTTTTTCCCTGGCGGCGCAGCGGCTCGGCGCCGACCTGCTCAACTTCGATGCGTCCACCGCCTCCACCACCAAGGGCGAGGCCGACCTCGACACCCTGAAAACGCTGGAAGCGATGGGCGTGCACGGCTTCATCGTTCGCCACCAGCGCGACGGCGCGGTGGCGGAACTGGCGGTGCAAGCCGCGCCCGGCACAGTGCTGGTCAACGCCGGTGATGGCCGCAGCAACCACCCGACCCAGGGCCTGCTGGACATGCTCACCCTGCGCCAGGCCAAGGGCGACGATTTCTCGCGGATCAAGGTGCTGGTCGTCGGCGACGTGGCCCATTCGCGGGTTGCCCGCAGCGACCTGCATGCGCTGCGCATCCTGGGGGCGGGCGAGGTCCGCGTGTGCGGCCCCGCCGGATTGCTGCCGGGTGACGATACCCTGCGCGGCTGCGTGGTGGGCCACGATTTCGATGCGATGCTCGAGGGCGTGGACGCGGTGATGATGCTGCGCCTGCAGCGCGAGCGCATGGCCGACGGCCTGGTCGCGTCGCTCGACGACTACCACCGCGACTACGGACTCACCGCCACCCGCCTGCGTCGCGCGGCCGCCGATGCGGTTGTTCTGCATCCCGGACCGATGAACCGAGGGGTGGAGATCAGCGACGAGGTCGCCGACGGCCCGCAATCGCGCGTACTGCGCCAGGTCGCGAACGGGGTGGCGGTGCGGATGGCGGTGCTGGAGGCGTTGCTGGCGCGCTGAACGCCCCGCGTGGCGCTCAGCGCAGCAGGATCACCGTCGCCAGCCCGAGGAAGCTGAGGAAGCCGATGATGTCGGTGACCGCGGTGACCACCACGGTGCCCGCCACCGCCGGATCGATCCGCATGCGCTTGAGCAGCAGCGGGAGCGACACGCCGGCCAACGCGGCGCAGCAGAAGTTGATCACCAGCGCGGCGGCGATCACCAGCGACAGCAGGCCGTCGCGGAACCAGGCGAAGGCCACCAGCCCCACCACGCCGCCGATCAGCAGGCCGTTGATCAACGCGACCCGCAGTTCCTTCCACAGCAGGATGCCGGCATTGCTGGCGCCCACCTGGCCCAGCGCGATGCCACGCACCATCAGGGCGAGCACCTGCACCGCGGCGTTGCCGCCGATGCCGGCCACGATCGGCATCAGCACCGCCAGCGCCACCACCTGTTCGATGGTCGCCTCGAAGCGGCCGATCACGAACGCGGCCATGAACGCGGTCAGCAGGTTGACCCCCAGCCATACCACGCGGCCGCGCACGGCGCGGCGGATCGGCGAGAACAGGTCCTCTTCCTCGTCCAGGCCGGCGGCGCCCAGCGCCTGGTGCTCGGCCTGCTCGCGGATGATGTCGACCACGTCGTCGATGGTGATGCGGCCGAGCAGGATGTTGTTGTCGTCCACCACCGGCGCGGAAATCCAGTCATGGTCCGAGAACTGCCGGGCGACCTCCTCCGAAGTTTCCTCGACGTCGATCGCCGGCTGCTCGTCGTCCAGCAACTGGTTGATCGGCGTGCTGGCGTCGTGGGTGAGCAGCGCCTGCAGCGCGATGCGGCCCAGGTACTGGTGGCGACGGCTGACCACGTACAGGTGGTCGGTGTGGTCGGGCAGTTCGCCGCGCAGGCGCAGGTAGCGCAGCACCACGTCGACGGTGGTGTCGGCGCGCACCGTCACCACGTCCGGGTTCATCAGCCGCCCCGCGCTGTCCTCGTCGTAGGACAGCACCTGTTCCAGGCGCTCGCGGTTGTCGCGATCCATCGACTTCAGGACTTCGTCGATGACGGTGTCCGGCAGGTCCTCGACCAGGTCGGCGAGGTCGTCGATGTCGAGGTCCTCGACCGCGGCCACCAGCTCGTCCGGGTCCATCGCCGCGATCAGGCTCTCGCGTACCTCCTCGCCGACGTGGACAAGCACCTCGCCGTCGTCCTCGGAGTCGACCAGCCCCCACACGATCTCGCGCTTGCCCGGCGGCAACGATTCCAGCAGGTTGCCGATCTCGGCCGGCGACAGCGTGTTGACCAGCCGCCGCACCGGTCCGAGCCGACCGCTGTCGAGCGCCTGCGAGAGCAAGCGCAGCTGACGTGCGGCCTTGTCGTGGTGGGCGATATCGGCCATGCGCTCGGCTCCGGGGTCGAGCGACCATTATCCGGCATCGCGCCGGTTTCGCTTCGACTCAGTCGTCGATGCGCAGTTCGCCGAGCGGCAAGCGCGACTTGTTTTCGGGGTCGAGCAAGGCGATCGGCAGCGTCTG
>DASRZM010000090.1:0-27678 GCA_035686365.1 Lysobacteraceae bacterium
CGCCGCAATCTCCCTCCCTTTCGCGCAGCGAAGGGGAGGGCCGGGGAGGGGTCGCGCGGCGCAGCCGCGCGCGGGGCCCGCCGCAATCTCCCTCCCTTTCGCGCAGCGAAGGGGAGGGCCGGGGAGGGGTCGCGCGGCGCAGCCGCGCGTGGGCGGCTCCGGGTGCAGTCTCAGGCGCGCCCGATCGACAACAGGGTCTCCAGCCGCGCGAGCACTCGCGCCAGCTCCCCGCTCATCAGCGCGAAGGTGACATCGCGCTCGGCCCGCGCCGAATCGGGCTGCTCCTGGTCGAGCTGCTCGGTGACCGCGTCCAGGAACCTGAGCTTGCGCACGACCAGATCCTCGCCGAGCACGAAGCTGATGCGCCCGGCGTACACCAGCGCCAGCCGGAACACCTGCTTGCCGGCTTTCACGTGCTCGCGCAGTTCCTCGCCATGCAGGTCGTGGCGCTGCGCCTTGACCACCACGCGCGTGTCGGCCGGGTCGCGCAGCTCGCATTCGTCGCCCAGTGCGAAGTCCTCGGGCAGCGGGTCGCCGGCCAGCCAGCCGGTCATCAGCGCGCGCGGGCTGGACTCGGGGTTGGCCGGCAGCGCAGGGAACGAGCCCAGCGCCTCGCGCAGCGCCGAAACGAAGTTTTCCGCGGCCTTGCGCGAGGCGGTGTCGATCAGCAGCCAGCCGGCCTTGCCGTCCAGGTACGCATCGAGCCGGGAAGGCTTCGAGAACGCGCGCGGCAGCAGGTCCGCCATCACCTCCTCGCGCACGCGCCGGCGCTCGCGTCCGCCGGGGCGCCGGCCCTGGCGCTGCGCGATCGCATCGAGCTGCTCGGCCATGGCCTGGTTGACCACGGCGGCCGGGAGCAGCTTGTCGGCGCCGCCGAGCGAAACCAGCGTGGATGCGCCCACGCTCAGGCTCAGCGCCTCCTCTGCGCGGCCGAACGGGGACACGAAGCCGTGTGTGGAAAGCTCCAGCGGCCCGGGTGGGCGCAACGGCCGGCGGGCGAGGTGCGCATCGAGCGCGTCGACCGCGGGCATGGCCGAGGCGGGAAAGCGGAACAGCGTGAGATTGCGAAAGAACATGTCGTGGCGTGCCGATGCGGGAATGGGAAGTGGATGGGCGCCGGCACCGGCCCCCACAGGCGACTGCGGGAGCCGCCGTTGGCGACGAAGGACAGCGCGGGACCCGAACGGCGCGATGCAGCCGCACCCGCCGGTCAGGGCGTGGCCGGGCCGACCAGTTTACCCGTTCGCGACCCCGCACCGGGGCTCGCCGGTGGCGCTAAGCTAGTGCCGATGGAGCACCGCGATCCGGCCGAGATCGCCAGGCAGCTGGCAATGTTGAAGCTCGAGCACCGCGAGCTCGACGCCGCCATCGATCGTCTCGGCGGCGATCCGGAGTTCGACGAGGTGCTGGTGAAGCGCATGAAGAAGCGCAAGCTGCGGCTCCGCGACATGATCGCCCGGCTCGAGAGCGAGCTCATTCCCGACCTGGACGCGTAAGCCGGCCGCAGGCCGCGGACTCAGGCGGCCGCCTTGTCCGGTCGCTGGGCGATCGCCGTTTCGGGCGACATCTTCAGGATCGAGTGGCGCACCTCGCGGCCGAGGATGACGCGGGCGTCGCGCGACCAGCCTTCGAGCCGGTGGTCGAAATCGAGCTTGCCGTGGGCGTCGGTCCACACGATCCTGAGCTCGCGCAGCTTGCCGATGAAGCCGCGCAGCAGCGCCCGGTCGTAGAACTCCGGTGCGCTGGGCGTGTACAGCAGCGCCAGTCGCTGGGCGGTGAGCCGGCACAGGTGTTCGAGCTCGCCGGTGCCGATCGTGCCGGGGCCGTTCTTGACCAGGATCGCGATGGCGATGTAGTAGCGCTCGAATGCCGGCAGCAGCGTGTGCGCGATCACGCGCAGCTGGAACACCTCGTCGGTCTGGCCGCGCCCGCGCGAGACCATCCCCGAGGCGGCGTCGAATTCCAGCAGGCCCAGCTCGCACATCGCCGCGATGGTCTCGTGCAGGCGCTCGGCGAACTGCTCGTCGCTCCAGGGCAGGAACAGTTCGGCCTTGATGAACGGATACAGCAGCCGGCCCAGCCGGACGATGCCGGCGCGGCTCATGCGCCGCGCGTTCTGGAAGCAGCAGGCGACCCAGGCCGCGGCCGCGAACAGGTGCAGCAGGTTGTTCCGGTAGTAGCGCTGCAGCACCGCGGTCTCGTCTTCGTAGCCGAGCACGTCGCCCAGCGCGTGCGGAATCCTGCGCAGCACCTGCATCTTCTCGCCGTAGGCTACGATCTGGGCCGGCGTCAACGTGGTCACGGTCACCCGCTGCGAGTACGGGACCGCGGCGAGCAGCCGCTGCAGCAGCCTGAGCGCCAGGAGCAGGTCGCTCTCGGCCATGGCGTGGCGCGGCGTGGACAGCAGCGCCAGTGCCAGCAGCGCGATCGGGTTGACGTCGGCGGCGCTGTTGATCCGGGTCATGATGCCCTCGGCCAGGTCCTCCACCAGCGGGTTGAGCCACTCGGGCCTGGAGTCGATGCCGGTGCGCTCGCGCCAGTCCGGCACGTGCCGGGCCAGCATCGAGTCCAGGAACACCGGCTCGCCGAAGTTCAGCGCGACCTTGCCGTAGCGGTGCCGCAGCACACCGAATGCGCGCAGCAGCCCCAGCAGCGTTTCCTTCCGTTTGGGCTTGCCCGAGAGCTCGGCCAGATAACTGCGGCCCTCCATCAGCTTCTCGTAGCCGATGTAGACCGGCACGAACACCACCGGCCGCCGCGGCTGGCGCAGGAAGGCGCGCACCGTCATCGCCAGCATCCCGCCCTTGGGCGGCGTCAGGCGGCCCGTGCGGGAGCGTCCGCCCTCGATGAAATACTCCAGCGAAACCCCGCGCCCGACCAGCATGGCCACGTACTCGCTGAACACCGCCGAGTACAGCGGGTTGGCGCCGAAGCTGCGACGCAGGAAGAAGGCGCCGCCGCGGCGCAGGACCGGCCCCAGCACCGGCAGGTTCAGGTTGACGCCGGCGGCGATGTGCGGCGGCACGATGCTGTTCTGGTAGAGCTGGTAGCTCAGCAGCAGGTAGTCGATGTGACTGCGGTGGCAGGGCACGTAGACCAGCTCGTGGCCGGGCGCGACCTCGCGCAGGGTGTCGAAGTGGTGCACCTGGATGCCGTCGTAAAGCTTGTTCCAGAACGGGGTCAGCGCAAAGGAAGCCGAACGCACCAGCGGGTGCGAGTAATCCGCGGCGATTTCCATGGCGTAGCGTCGCGCCTTGGCGCGCGCCAGTTCGATCGCGATGCCTTCGCGGCGCGCCTGGTCGGCTATCGCCTGCTGTACGGGTTCCGAATCCAGCAGGCCGTCGATCAGCGTGCGCCGGTGCGAGAGGTCCGGCCCGATGACCGTGGAGCGGATCCGGCGGAAGTGCGCGCGCAGGACGCGCGCGATCTTGCGCACCGCGTGTGCGGGCGGCAACTCGTCCGCCAGCGCGCGTCGCAGCGACACTGGCGCGGAAAACTTCACGATGGTGTGGCGACCGTTGAGCACGATCGCCAGAAACCGCCGGAAGCGGCCGACCACGGCCCAGTTTTCGGAAAACAGCACGCGGAACCAGCCGCGGTCGCGGTCGGGCGCGCGCCCCACGAAGATCGACACCGGCACCAGCTGCACGTCGAGCGCCGGGTCGGCGGCGACCGCCTCCACCAGCCGCGCCAGGCTGTCGGAGTGCGTCATCGAGCGCGGCCGCGAGAACGCGAAACCCTGGCGCCGGGAGAGCGCCAGCATCGAGCGCGGCCGGCCCAGCAGGTCGCCGCCGGCCATCGGCTGCAGCGGCGGCGGCAGTCCGGCTTCGCGGCAGGCCTGCTCCAGGATCAGCGCGTTGGACGCGCCGTAGCGCTCGATCACGTAGCACACAGGCAGCCCGGGCAGCAGCTGCGCGGCCGGATCGGCGGGGTCACGGCGGATCGCGATCCACGGTTCGATCAGGCGGCCGAGCAGCCGCCACCCCACGGAGCGGCGGCGTCCCGGCGAATCGGGCGCTTCGGCGTTCATCTCGATACGGCGGTCCAGGGGCCCGGCAACCGGGCCCCGCGGCCCCGGCGGGGCGGACTCGTGCTCAGCCCGGCGCCGGCTCGGCTACGGCGTCCTCGTCGGCATCGCCGCCGGCCTCGGAGTCGAGTTCGGCCTGGATCTGCTCGATCGTCTGCTTGCCGTACCAGCGATCGTCGATGCGCACCATCTCGGACTGGAACGACAGCGGCTTGTCGAACAGCGAATAGGTCACCGCGACCATCGCCGCATCGCCGTCCTGCGAGACGATCTGCGGATCCACGCTGGTCAGGGTCCGGTCCAGGTCGAAGTCGTACACGCGCAGCACGTCCTTGAGTCCGCCCACGACGATGCCGAGCTTGGCC
The DNA here is from genome assembly GCA_035686365.1 of Lysobacteraceae bacterium. GTDB lineage: Bacteria > Pseudomonadota > Gammaproteobacteria > Xanthomonadales > Xanthomonadaceae > DASRZM01. The sequence continues at coordinate 4,393 of DASRZM010000090.1, forward strand.
AGCAGCTGCTCGAACTCCAGCGCCTCGACCTGTTCGAGCGTCTGCAGTTCCACCGCGCGTGCGGTGGTCACGATGTGCGCGATCGCCTGCCTGGCGCGCTCGCGGTCGGACAGGTTCACGCCCGAGAGCCAGCCTGCGAAGCCGTTGACCACGTCGGTGGCGTGGCTGCGCTGTTCGGCGCTCAGGTCCGGATTCTGCTGGATCTGCTGCATGGCGAAGCCCTGCGCCATGCCGATCATCAGCGGCATCTGCTGGGCCATCTCGGCGTCGAACTGGGCCAGCTGCGGCTCGAGCTCGGCGTACAAGGCCTGCTCGGCGTCCGGTGCGGTGAGCTTGGCCATCATCTCGGCAAACTCGGCGCGTTCCTCCTGGCTGGGCGGCTCGTTCTTGACCTGGTCGCGCCAGCGCTGCTGCATGGTCGCGTACTGCGCCGGCGGGACGGCGAGCTTGACGACGGTGACCAGGTCGTTGCGCTCCAGGTGCTTGGCCGAAGTCTTGATGACGTCGGTCGGCGAATCGGCCGCGGCGATCGCGGCATCGGCCGCCTCGCCAGGCTCGTCCTTCTGGCATGCCACCAGGGCAAACGCGAACAGGCTGGCCAGGACCAGCGGGATGGGACGCGACATGGGGAGACTCCGCGAAGGTGGATCGCCACTGTAGGGAATGCGGCGGTCCGGTCGCAACCGCGACTTGCGGCACAGGGACGGCGCCCGGGTTCCTGCGCGCCGGGCGGGTGCGGCCGGCCGGCCGACCCTGGCCGCGGGCGCCCGGGGTTCCGGAATCGGCCTGCGCCGCGCAGCAAGCCAACCCGACAAGTAAAAAACGAATAGAAACAATATGATATCTGCAGTAAACTCAGGTATTGCATTAGAAACAGGCTGCAAGTATATTCGGTGACAGCCACAGGGACGTGGCGATTACCCCAAGCCTTGCAGCCCACAACCAGAACGATGCCGGCCCACGGCCGGCCCCCATTGAAGGAGGCCTCGCGCCTCCTTTTTTTTCCGGCTGGCCGCAACCGCGGACGCCGGCGGGGCGGCCGGGACACGGCATTACATCGCCGCGGCGACCTGCGACTGGATCGCCTCGGCGGCCGCGCGCGGGTCCGGGGCCTGCGCGATCGGCCGGCCCACGACGATGTAGTCGGCGCCGTGCGCGAACGCGGCGGCGACATCGACCGTACGCTTCTGGTCGCCGGCGGCATCGCCTGCCGGGCGCACGCCGGGGCACACGATCAGGACGCCGGGGCCCAGCGCGGCGCGGATCGCCCGGGCCTCGTGGCCGGAGGCGACCACACCGTCGATGCCGCACTGCGCGGCCATGCGCGCGCGCGCCAGCACCAGGTCCCGGGTGCTCGCCGCGATGCCCTCGTCACGCAGCTCGGCGTCGTCGATCGAGGTCAGCACGGTCACGCCCAGCAGCCGCAGCGCGCCCTTGGCCGCGACCGCCGCGCGCAGCATCTGCGGGTGCTGGGCGTGCACCGTGCACAGGCTGACCGGGCGTCGCGACAGCTCCTGCACGGCGGCGGCGACCGTGGCCGGGATGTCCAGGAACTTCAGGTCCACGAAGATGCGCTTGCCGCGCTGCGCCAGCGCATCGATCACCTCGTGCAGTGCGCCGGCGGCCATCAGCTCCATTCCGACCTTGTAGAAGGCCACCGCATCGCCGAGCCGGTCCACGCGCGCCAGCGCCTGCGCGGCCGTGGGCAGGTCCAGCGCGTGGATCAGCCGTTCGCGGACCGGGATCCGGGTCACCGGCGTCATCGGGACTGCAGCGCCTGGCGCTTGCAGGTGGCAGGGTCGGAGTCGGCGTGCGCGCAACCGCTCAGCACCGCGCCCTCCCAGGATCCGTAACCGGGATTGGGCAGCATGAACCAGCGCTCGCCCCACCAGTGCGCGTAGGGCGCCACCAGGCGGGCGCGTTCGGTCACGGTGCCACCGACGCCGTCGAGGAAATCGCCCAGGTTGTCGCCCAGCAGCGCGACCACCCGGTAGCGCTGCCCGACCCAGCGCCTGCGCGTGCCCTTCTCGCGTTCGGGCGCCCGGGTGTCGCCCTGCAGCAGCACCACCGCTCCGGCGTCCGGCGGCAGCGGGAACCCGACCGCACGCAGGTTGTCGATGGTGGCTTCGGCACCGTCCACGGACCGGTTGCTCAGGTAGATCAGCGTCACGCCCTTGGCCTGCGCGCACTCGGCAAAGGCCAGCGCGCCCGGAATCGGGCGCGCGCTGCGCTCATCCACCCACACCGACCAGGTCTCCCGCGAGAACGCGGTGCCGGTCTGGATCATCCACGCCTGGTAGGCGGAGTTGTCCAGCAGCGTCTCGTCGATGTCGGCGATCGCAGCCGGCGGCAGCGACTCGAAGCCGGCAGCGCGCTCGCTTTCGGCCACGGCCGAGGCCGATGGGTCCTGCAAGGCCGCGTCGAGGGCCTCGCAGGCCTGACGGAAGGTCTGCAGCGCGGTGGCCGCGTATTCGGCGCTGGACTGCATCCACAGCGTGGCGTTGAGGTTGTCGTGCGCCGTCGCAGCGGCCGGCAGCGGTTGCGGCGCCTGGGCGCGTTCGGGCGCCGCCACGCAACCGGTCAGCAGCACCGCGACCAGCAGCGAGCCCGCTCGGATCGTCTTCATTGCCGGAAATCCCTCGTTCGTGTCCGCGCAAGTCTAAGCGCAGCCGGGGACCCTGGACGAACGGGATCGGTCCACAGTATTGCGCGATCCCGGTCGAGGGATAGGAAATCCAACGCCCTGTTCATGCGCAGCATACGCGGTCCTTCAGCCTGGGCAACGGCTGAGCGCGGCTCAATGGCAGGCCAAATCTGGCTCGCCACGGGCGATTGATTGGGCCGGTCGAGGCCCGCAGCGCGGTGTGCTGGCGCGCATCGTCAGCTGCTCGCGCGAGATGGCCGGCCCCGTGCTCAAGCAGCTCGAAATCGACGGCAAGCTCGAGGCCCGCGGCAAGACCATCGTCATCTTCAGCGACCGCTGAGGGTCGCGCGCCCCTGATAGCCCCTCTCCCTCCGGGAGAGGGGTTGGGAGAGGGTCCGAAATGAGCGGCCGCGGACTGCAAAAGACCGGCGTCGACTTCAGCGACGCCGGTCCACTTCCTTTCCTGCTATTGCGCTTCGAGCCCGTCGCTGAAGATCGACACCGCCAGCAGCTTCGGCGAGGGCTGCGCCGTGACCGGATCGGTCAGCTCCGACTCGATGCCGCGCGCTGAGTAGCTCGACACCCGGTAGGTGCGCGACTGTCCGTACTGCGCCGAGATGTCGGCAAAACCCAGGTTGAAGCTGCTGCCGACTGGCTGCGGCACGCCGTTGCCGTCCACCAGGTACACGCGGTAGCCGGCGATGCGCGGGTCTGCAGGCGCCGTCCACAAAAGGTTGACGAAGCGCGTGCCCGGCTCGCTCACCGCAAGCAGGTCCAGCGGCACCGGCATGCCGCCGATCGCCAGGCCGGCACCATTGTTGCCGCCATCGATCTCGCCCTCGCTGCTGTCGAGCACGATCTCGGCGCGCAGGGTCTGGCGCTCGTCGCTGCCGAACGCCGCCGGCACCGGTACCTGCAGTGGTACCGACACGCGCCCGCCGGCGCCGAGGCTGTCAACCGCGAACTCGGCCGCCAGCGTCGTGCGCGTCTGCGGCGTTTCCCACCACACCCGCACCTGTGCCGAGTGGGTGTCGTCCACCACCCACGCGCTGCCGCGGTTGGCAATTGCCACGGTCACCGGGATGCTGGTGCCGGCATCGAGCTGCAGCGCGGTCGTCGACAGGGTCTCGATGGCGAGATCCGGCAGGTCGGCAATCGAGGTGAATGCCAGACCATCGTCCAGTGCCTTGCTCGCGCCCATCGCCTTGGCGCCCTTGTGGCCGCCCAGCTTGCCCGCGAACAGCGTCGACTGGTCCACCGTCAGGCTGATTGCGACGATCTCGCCGGTGCTGGGATCCAGCGCCGCCGAAGGCTGCGCATGCCAGCCGCCGTCGTTGCTGAGCGCCAGCAACTGCGAACGCACGTTGGCCAGCGGCGAGCGCAGCTGCAGCAACTCGCCGGTTCCTGCACGGATGCCGACCGGATCCGTCGGCAGGATGTTGTCCTCGGGGTCGGCGACGCCCGGAATCGCTCCCAATGCAAGGCCACGGAAAGTCACCACCGGCTCGCCCTGGCCGTTGACCACCAGCACCGGGCGCTCGCCATAGACCGCGCGACCGTGTTCGTCCTTCGCCTGCCAGCTGGAGAAACGGCAGCCGGACTGGCAGTTGCGCACGCCCATGTGGATGGCCTGGCGCGTGCCGATGAAGGCATCGCCAGTGGCTGCGCGGGTGAAGGCGATCGCCAGCTTGCCGCTGTCGACGGTTGCAAGCGTCGGCTGCGCAATGCGTGCCGGCAGCCCCAAGTCCAGCACCTCGGCGCTGCCGTCCAGGCGCCGCAATGCGAGCCTGCGCTTGTCGATGTCGCTGAGGCCAAAGGTCGGCGCATAGCGTACCCAGGCGATCACCGGCTGTCCGCCCTGATAGGCGATGGCCGGCGTGATGTTGTAGTCGCCGCTCTGGTCGACGCGGGTGACCGCGCCCCAGGTGCTGCCATTGAAGTTTGCAGTGAAGATTCCCTTGCGGCCCTCGATGGTGCGATCGATATTGCGCTGGAACACCATCGTCACCTTGCGCGTGAAGCAATCGCTGCGGAAGATGCCGCTGCAGCGTGCCAGGCGCACGTGGCCCTCGCCGAAGCCGGGCTGGGTCAGATCGGCCGGCCTCGTCCATGCGCTGCCGTCCCAGATGGCATAACGCAGGAACTGGTAGCGCGCCGCCTCGCGCGGACTGCGCAGCCGCGCATCCTCGGCCAGCGACGACTCCGACCACACCGCGACGGCCATGTTGGTGCCGAAGAAGCTTACCGCCGTGTCGCGGATGCCGTATCCCTGGCTGATCACCACGGGCGTGCCGAACCCTCTCAGCAGGCCGGAGCGCGAAACCAGGTGGCCGTTCTTGTCCAGGTTGAGCACCAGCCGGTTGCCGCTGCCGTCGATCGCCAGTGCGGGATGGCGCGTGATCGACTCGCGCAATCCCGCCGGCAGCGGGGCTACCGGCGGCGCCGGTTCTTCGGTGGCCTTCGGGCCGGACAGCGGCCAGCCGCTGCCCAGCGTTGCCAGCGCGCCGCCTGCCTTCGCAGTGAGCGTGCTGCAGCTGCCTTCGTGCTCATTGATGATATTGAACGTTTCCTCGATGTCCGGGATGTAGCAGGTCGGATCGAAGGGATTGGGGACCGGGCAACCGATCTCCAGCCATCCGTTGAAGTCCATGATGAAGCGCAGGCACTCGTCCACCTCGACGCCGCTGGAGACGCCCGCGGTGGTCACCACGGCGCCCGTGACCTCTCCATAGATGGCGGCGCCGGCATCGACCAGGATGCCGAACAGCACGTCGATGTCCACGCCGATCATGATGCCGATCGCCAGCAGGCCTCCTGCGGAGGCTTCTGCCTCGCTCGGGTTGGCCGGATCGAGTATCGCCCGCATCATGTATTCGGCGCGGATCACCAGGTCGGCGAAGACCTCGGCGGACAACAGCTCCGGCACGCCCCAGTACCAGCGAAACAGCGGGATGGTCTTCTCGAACAGCGTCACCCAGGGATCGTCCTCGGTCCCGGTGCCCTCGCTGAAGCCGCTTGCTCCGCCACCGCCTGCGCCCGGCGGCTGGTTGCTGGGCGACCGGCTGAACTGCTGGTGCGCAAATTCGACCGCGCTGTAGGCGGCGCAATTGGCGTCGGCTGGAATGCACAGCTCGTACGTGTTGGCACCGGTGACCGAGTTGTCGGTGCCTTCCAATCCATACGAGGGCTTTGCCGGCGCGTCGGTGCTGGCAGCCTCCAGCGCGGGAATGACCGAGAGCCGCCGTGCATGTGGCTTCACCGTCTCGATGACCACGCCCGCATTGCCGACCAGAGGGTCGAAATCCTCGTCCAGGTCCTCGAATTGCAGACGCAGCACACGCCAGCCGTTTCGATCGTCCAGGTCCTTGGCGAGGATGGCGCCGTCCACCTGGTTGTCGCCGAACACATCGCGCGGGAACCGGAAGCCCAGTGCCAGATCTGTCGGCAATTCCGCTCGCCAGATCTCCTCGTTGGAGCCGGAGTCGCAATCGCCCGCGCCCGATTTCTTCACGAAGGGAATCTGGTCGCCGTGGCCGAACAGCTGCAGGCGTGCCCATTCCAGCCCGCGTCCGGCTCCCGGGTCGAACGCAAACTCGACCGCCCAGGTTTCCGGCGTCGCCGGAATGAAGGTCGCCGTCGCGCGGAATGGCGAGAGGTCCATCACCGGCTCGTACACCACGGGGCTGGTGCCAAAGTCGCTCTCCAGCGCGAGCTTGTGGCCGAAGCCGCTGACGAAGTACGGATCGCCCAGCAGCAGTCCCTGCACGTTGAGCTTGGGCAGCACCAGCTGCTTGTTCGCGCTGCTCTGGTAGGTCTGGCTGGTGCACGCCTGGCCGGGGATGCAGGTCTCCAGCTCGAACTCGCCGGTGTAGCGATCGATGCGCGCATTGAGGCGCACTTCGCGCTCGGTGGTGCGCGAGGTGCCGTTGGCAAGCTCGGTGGTCTGGATGTAACCGTAGCCGAGGAACGCCGCCCGCACGATCGCACTGAACTGCACGCCGGCGGGGTCGACCACCGTGCAGTAGCCGGGCGTGTTGATATCCGGTCCGCCGATGCACTGCTCGCTGGGATCGATGGTGAGCCGCGGCGCCGGACCGCTGCCGTCGATGTTGACGCCGCCACCAGGGATGTCGAGGTCGAACTGGAACTCCGCCTTGCCCTGGGCGTCGGTGTATTGCCGCTCCAGGTTGGCCGGGCAGCCGAGCACCTCGTCGCTCGCCGGGTACTGGTTGACCAGCCCGGCGCGCTGCGCGCCGTCGAGGCTGACCCCGCCGGAATTGTCGTTGTAGAGATCGTCGAGGTCGGCGTCGACCAGGTCGATGCGTGCCCCTTCGATGGCCAGCCCATCGCTGCCGACCAGGGTAATGTTGAGGTCGATGGCGGCATCGGTGTCGAAGCCGACCGACATGCTGTTGCCGACCGTGGACTGCTGCTGGACCACTCCGAACCGGTCGGTCGTGCGCGTCACCGTCATCAACCTGCCGGTGCCGCTGGCAGTGCCCGCACCCATGGTGCCGATCTGCGGCGTGCGCATCGTGTGGTCGAAACTGCCGTCGGCTAGCACCATTCCAGCGATGGCGCCCATCGGCTGCACGCTGCCGTCGGCGGCCTGCCAGAAGTACTCGACCTCGACCATTTCCGCTTCAATCTCGTTGGTCGCCACGCCGCCGCTGACGCCGAAGCGCAGGCGCGGTTGCGGGCTGGTCGTCGTCGAGCTGGAACCGATCAGGCGCGCGAACGGATTCGTGTCCGGGGCGCCGACGTACAGCGAGCTGCTGCCGATGCGCGGAACCAGCTTGCCCACCGCATTGTTGGCGGCAACCGCCACTGTCGCCGGTAGCGGGGAAGGGCGGTCGGTCGGCAGCTGGAACTTTCCGCTATGGCTTCCGCCCGACACCGACACCGGCCCGAACACCGGCTTGCCGGCGTAGACCAGCTGCAGGCTGCCCTCGGCCAGGCCGCTCACCGTGAAGCCGATCGTCGAACCGGCAGTCGGCTTTGTGTTGGAGAACGTGATCGACAGCGGCGCAAGCACCCGGAAGCCGATGCTGTCGACCAGCGCGCCGTCCACCAGCAGCTCCATCGTGTAGTTGCCATCGTCAAGCACCGGAAGCGTGACCACGCGGTAGAACTGCCCGTCCCCGGCGGCGACGGTCGCGAGCGTATACCGCGCCCGACCGGCGACGAGGTCGACCTGGTAGTTGGCGCCCTCGCGCAGGCGGTCGCCGCCAACACCGATCGTACCGCCGGCCGTGCCCGAGGCAGGAGCGGCGCTGAGCTGTGGACCGAACTCGATCAGCTGCGCATGCGTGGGCGCAGCCCACAGCACCGAGACAAGGGATAGGAGAACGACCCGAGCAATCCGGAACGGGCGAGCGGCAGCAGGCGACAGGTGCATGGGAGATTCCTCCACGGTCTGCCCAGGGTTACGGGGAAACCGCGGAGGCGGGGCCACGGGCACCCCGCGAGCGTGCCGGACCGATCGCCGGGCTCATGCGAAGCCGATCGCCAGGCCCATTTGCAGATGCGAACGGATCGCATCAACGTGACGGCCCACGGGGAGACCCGACCGTACGACGACCCACTGCCAGGGGAAAAAGGTGTCAGGGACAATTTGCCTTGACCGACGGCCGCCCTGGTCGGCGCACCCCGGCAAAGGCTTCCGCCAATTCACCGCTGGCAATGCGGACCTTCTCCAACAGGGCCTTGAACCTCGGTTCATCACGAAGCCCGTTCAGGAACCAGTCGTGTTCGGCGAGGAAAGGGTAGTTCAGCATACCCAATTCGATCTCGCGCTCGACCCAGTCCAGCGCCTTGTCGGTGTCGCCGGCCAGGGCGTAGCAGTGGGCGAGCTCGCGCGCGAACATCTCACTGTTCTGGGCAGCGGCCCGGAAGGCCGGAGTGATCACCTGCAGCGCTTCGTCCGCATCGCCCCGCAATGCATGGGCCATCGAGGCGGCATAGGATGTAAAGGCGGATTCCGGCAGGCGAGTGGCGGCTTCGAACACGGCGACGGACTCATCGAGTTGGCGGTCGTAGGCCAGTGCCCAGGCGAGGAACACCGCGGCAAAAGGGCTGTCCGGGTCCATCTCCAGTTGCCGACGATACGGCCCGATCGCGTCGGAAAAGCGGCCCTCCATGATGGGCACGAAGCCCTGTACGCCATGCGTCAGGGGCGTGAGGGGGTCCAGTTCCAGGGCGCGGTCCAGCAGCTCTGTGGCCTCATCGTTGCGGCCAACGTGAGCAAGAATGTATCCGAGCAGCATGAGCGTATCCGGGTCGTCCGGGGCCAGCGACCGCGCGCGTTCGCCGGCATGCATCGCCGCTGGCAGATTGCCCCGGTTCATGGCGGCCCAGGATATGAGCCAGTGGCCGCGGGCCGAATCCGGATTGATGGCGAAGACCTGCTCGGCGACTTCTTCGACCTGGCTCAAGCTGACATCCGGATCGGAGCCGGTCTCGATATACATCGCGAGGATGTGCCCGAGCGTGCTGTAAAGCAGTTCGTTGTCGCCCACGATTTCCAGCGCCGTTTCAATGTAGCGTTTCGCCCTCGCGAGGCCCTCGCTGGAAAAGCGCCATGCCTCGTAACGCGCCCGAAGGTAGGAGTCGTACGCGCGAGGATCATCGATCGGCCTGCTCGACAGGGCCTCGGCCTCGCCCGGAGTCAGGCGCACGCGCAGGGCCCCCACGATCGCTCCTGCGACCTGTTCCTGGATTTCGAAGACCTCTTCCATCGTGCCTTTGAACTTGCCGGCCCAGAGCTGACCGTCGGTATGCGCATCGACAAGCTGCGCGGTGATTCGCAGGGAACTCCCGGCCCTGCGCACACCGCCTTCGAGCACATAGCGCACGCCGAGTTCGCGCGCGATCTCGCGCACGTCGCGGTCGCTGTTCTTGAGCCGCATGGACGAGGTGCGCGAGATGACCCGCAAGGACCGCACCCGGGACAGGTCCGTGATCACCTCCTCGGTCAGGCCGTCGCTGAAGTACTCGTTGTCCGGATCGGTGCTGATGTTGACAAAGGGGAGCACGACAATGGACGGCTGCATTTCCGCTTCGCCACCGGCCAGATCACCACGGCTGATCGCACCCAGATCCACCAGAAGTGCTGCGGCATCGGCATAACGTCGGTCGCGGGCCTTGGCCAGGCAGCGGTGTACCACCTGCGCGAGCGCAGGCGGGATCGCCGGCCGAAGTGATTCGACAGGCACCGGCTCGTCGTTGCGAATGCCGTAGATCACGGCGTCCTCCGCGTCACCTGGGAACGGATGTACGCCGGTGAGCATTTCGTAGAGCATGACGCCGGTCGACCACAGGTCGGTCCGCTGATCCACGCCTTCGCCGCGGGTTTGCTCGGGACTCATGTAGGCCACGGTTCCGACCCGCGTGCCCGTGCTGGTCAGCACGGAATGGTTACTCCGGGCCACGCCGAAATCCAGGATCTTGACCTGACCGCGGTCGGTCACCATCACGTTGGCAGGCTTGATATCGCGATGGACGATACCGACCTCGTGCGCCATTGCCAGGCCATCGACCAGCTGCGCGGCATAGTCAAGCGCTTCGCTGACCGGCAAGCGATCGTGGCTGATCTTTTCCTTGAGCGTCTCGCCCTGGTAATAAGCCATGGCGATAAACAGTTGCTCATGCCCGGAATCACTGCCTTCGGCTCCCGTCGTGCCGATCTCGTGGACGACGGCAATATTAGGATGATCGAGCGCCGAAGCCGCCCTTGCTTCGCTGGTCAGGCGTGCGCGGGCCTCGGCGTTCGCCGTCAAGTGCCCGGGCAGGAATTTCAGCGCGACCAGTCGATCCAGTGATTCATCCCGGGCTTTGTAGACCACGCCCATCCCGCCACGGCCGACCGGCTCGATGATCGAGTAGCGGCCCACGGTTCGTCCGGCAAGCATGGGCTCGCCCTCAGTGCCGCCGAATGCGGACCCGAGGATCTCCGCCCCCAGGTCGTCAAGAAAATTCGGCGCGGCGGCGTGGGAAGCAAGCAGGGTTGTCAGTTCCGCGCGAAGCTCAAGGTCGTTGGCACAAGTGCGCTCGATGTATGCCGCCCGTTCTTCGGGCAAAAGCGCGATCGCGCCTTCGAACAACTCGGCGAGTCGTTCCTGCCTCAGATGATCCGACGAATCGCTCATCGGCCCGACTCCATCTCGCGGTGCAGCCAGGCCTGGGCCATCGCCCAATCCCGCTTCACGGTTCGTGTGGATGCTCCGATTGCCGTTGCCGTCTCTTCCACCGTCAGGCCACCGAAGAACCGGCATTCGACCACCCTGGCTTGGCGCGGATTGACTCGTTCCAGGCGCTGAAGCACCTCGTCAAGCGCAACGAGGTTGGCTGAATGCGCTTCAGAGAATTGGGCCGGGTCCGGGAGCGTCCAGAGTTCGTCCAAGGGTAGTGCCTGCAGCGGACCTCCCCGCTTCTGCGCCGCGTGATCCCGGGCGTAGTTGCACAGAATCTGCCGCATAGCCCTGGCCCCGAGGGCCCGAAAGTGAGCCTGGCTGTCTACTTCGATTCGTGACTGTCCGACGAGTTTCAGATAGGCCTCGTGGACCAGCACAGTGGTGTTGAGCGTGTGATGGCCGCGCCAGCGCCGACGGTGGCGTCCGGCCAGTTCCTTCAACTCATCGTAAAGAATGGCGAATAGCTGGTCGAAGGCCTGTCCATCGCCGTTACCCATCTCTTCGAGCAGCCGCGCCACGGTCTCCTGAGTCTGGTCGGTTCCTGACATCACTTCACCCGCCCGGCCGACACCGTTGTGTCCCTGCGCTTGCCAGAAAGCATATGTCACCCATTTCTCCGCTTCAAACGGTCGCGGTCGCATCGATTCGCGGCCTGGAAGAAAGTTGGCCCCCTTTTTCTCCGATCCGGGTAGTGACAGGTGAGGCGTCACTTCAATCCGAAGGCGCCCGTTCACCGCAACCCGCCGGCAACACCGGCACGGAGGTCAACATGAACATTCGCAATCTTCTTTCCACTGTCTTGCTGGCACTGGTCGGCACCGTCTGCACCCAGGCGGCGGCCAACGGCCCACCGCACAGCACAGCCAGCGGCGTTTTCACCCAGACCGGCATCAACAGTCTCGATGTCCAGTTCGCGGGCCCCAACACCATCATCGAACAGACTTCCGAGGGGTCCGTCATCGGGACGCTGTCGGGCAGCTATGAAGACGCCATCCGGGTCGTGATTCACCCCAGCGGCAAGTTCAACGCCAAGTTCACGATCGTCTGTGATTGCACGGTTGACGGCAAGCAGGGATTCCTTTACCTCGTGGCCACCGACACGGGAGAGCTGGTCAGTGACACGCAGGCGATCTTCTCGGGTCGTGCCGTGATCACGGGCGGGACCGGTGAGCTGTCCGGCCTCAGAGGTGTCCTCCAGATCGAAGGCACGGTCGATGTGGCGACAGGCCTGTCCGAATACGACTACGTGGGCTGGGTTCATTGATGGAAAGTCGACGGGCTTCACCGCCGACTTCGGGATCCGGCCTGCAGGCCGGATCTCCGTTCTATCTCGCCATGGCCGTGGCCATCAGCCTGACGGCCTTTACGGGGTTCGCATTTACCTACTTTGGCCCGGTGCTGCGGGGTGCCTACCCGGCGGTCTCGCCAATGATTCACGTGCACGGATGGAGCTTCTTTGCCTGGTACCTGCTATTACCCCTGCAGGCCTTGTTGATGACCGCCGGTCGTCGACGGATCCACATGACGCTGGGCAGCGCAAGCGTTGTACTGGCCATTGTCATGGTATTCACCGGCATCCTGGTTGCATCGGTTCGAATCGAACAGGGGCTGTCGGCCCAGGACCCCGACGAACTGACCGCGTTCTGGAAAGAGTTCGGGCAGCTGATCATGTTCAACATGCTGCCCTTTGTCGTCTTCTACACGACAGCGATCGTACGCCGCAGCAGGGCTGATGTTCACAAACGCCTGATCATCATGGCCAGTGCCAGCGCACTACCGGCTGCCATCTTCCGGATCATCGTCGGCTTTGGCGGTTTCTACTGGCTGGCAACGCCGGCCTGGGTCATGCCGACAGCATTCCTGCTTCCGGCTGTCTTCATTGTTGTCGGCATGGTCCGTGATCGCATCACTGATGGATCCATCCACCGAACCTATCTTGTCGGCTTGCCATTCCTCCTGGTCGTACACGGACTCGGGCTCATCATTGTCGGCACGCCAGTGGGTGAGGCGGTGTCGCGAATCATGGCCGTGTTCGCCCGGGTTTTCGGGGCTCACGTGTGACGTCATGGCTGAGGCGGTGCCGGCCGGGGCTGACGCAGGCGCAGCAGCAGTGGCGTGGCGCTGATGCCGTGGATGAGGATTGAACTGGCGATGATGAAGCCTACGACCGCCCACAGACGCTCGCTGTCGCCGAAATCGCCGTGGTTGATGCCGTAGGCGATGTAGTAGACCGTGCCGACGCCGCGGATGCCCAGGAACGCCAGCAGGGCGCGCTCCCCCCACGGCTGGGGCGAGCCGATCATCGCCAGCATGCCGGCCAGCGGACGAACGACCAGTATCAGCACCAGGCCGATCGCCATGTCGGACCAGGTCAGCGTCGACAGCAGTCCCCGGGCCAGCGCTCCACCAAACAGCACCAGCACCAGCATCATCAGCAGGCGCTCGATCAATTCGGTGAAATGGTGAAGCTCCTCGTGAAACTCGTGGTTGCGCTCCCAGGCGCGGATGGTCAGGCCGCATGCGAACACGGCAAGGAAGCCGTAGCCGTGCACCAGTTCGGTCAGGGCGTAGGTGATGAAGGTCGTCGCCAATCCGATCAGCCCGTCGCCAAGCCGGGACAGGGCGAGCCTGTCGTTGAAGAAGATGAGGAAGCCGAAGCCCCGCCCGATCAGATAGCCCATTGCGGCGCCAGCCAGAAGTTTCCAAAGCACATCAATGCCGAACCACTCGCCGAGCGCGGCCATGGAGGTCAGTCCGCCCGCCGCAGCCAGAATTGCCAGGTGAACAAAGGGGAAGGCCAGGACGTCGTTCAGCCCGGCTTCCGAGGTCAACCCGAAGCGCACCTCATCCTTGTCTCCGCTGCGCGGCGGACCGACTTGAACGTCCGAGGCGAGCACCGGGTCGGTCGGCGCGATCGACGCCGCAAGCAGCATCGCCATCGCCAGGCTGAAGCCCAGGCCCAGTACACCGAGCACAAGCGTCGCAACGATGGTCAGCGGCATCGCGATGCCAAGCAGCCGCCAGGTCGATGACCAGCCGCGCCAGCTCAGCGGGCGATCCAACTTCAGACCAGCGCCCATCAGGCTTACGATCACGACCAGTTCGACCAGTCGCTCGGTTACGGTATCCCACGTCCGGGGATCGGGGTCGAAGTCCAACAGCCCCAAGCCGAAAAAGGCCGCCCCGAGGCCGACGCAAAGGATGGCGAGGGACATCGGCAGGCGTTTGAGTCCGACCGGCGCCCACGACACCAGCAGGATCAGCGCGCCCAGACCCAGCAAGAAAGCGACGTACGGATCGATGTCCAGACTGGCTCTCGACGTTGGTCCGGCGACACGGGATGGACACCGGAGGGTCTACTCTAGTCCGGAAAAAGGTGTCAGGGACAATTTCCGGGACAATTTCCGACGCGGTGGGCCGGAATTGTCTGACATCCGGTAGTAGCGCTGTTTGATGGCGAGGCATCGTGCGGCAGGCGACGCTTGCGCATGGCCCGAAGACCCCGATTCGACCTGGCTGGCGTTCCCCAGCATGTAGTGCAGCGCGGCAACAACCGGCTGCCGTGCTTTCTCGACGACCACGACCGCCAGCGCTATCTGCAGTGCCTCCGGAAGTGCCTGTCCAGGTTCGATTGCCGCCTGCACGCCTACGTGCTGATGAGCAATCACGTGCACCTGTTGTTGACGCCCGGCAGCACGGGGGCGGTTTCCCGCCTGATGCACACGTTCGCGCGCAACTATGCCGGCTTGTTCAACGGCCGGCACGGGCGCACAGGCACATTGTGGGAGGGGCGCTTCAAGTCCTGCCTGGTGGATTCCGGCCGCTTCTTTCTTGCCTGCAGCCGGTACATCGAACTCAATCCGGTGCGTGCGTGGATGGTGGCGCAGCCCGGCGAGTATCCCTGGTCGAGCCATGCTGCAAACGCCGGGTATCGGCGGGACCCGCTGCTGGCCCCGCACCAGGTGTATCTGGCACTCGGCCCCGATCGGCCGACCCGGGCCACCGCCTATCGGGCGCTGTTCGAGGAGGCGCTAGGCGAAGAAGTGATCGCAGCGATACGCGCGCACTTGCAGCAGCAGAAGGCCTTGGGTTGCGACCGGTTCCAGGCCTGGGTGGAGGCGCGTACAGGAGCCTTTGCCGGGGTGCGCCCAGCAGGGCGGCCGTCGGTCAAGGCTAAATGTCCCTGACACCTTTTTCGCTAAGGCTAAATGTCCCTGACACCTTTTTCGCTGACACCTTTTTCGACACGTTTTTCGCGCGCAGCAACCCGGTGGCCGAGTTCGTGGTGTTCGGCAGCGGTTTCGAAGGGGCACGAGCCACGCGCCGCGCCCGCAGCGGGCGCGACGCGTCGGGATCAGGGTTCGAAGCTGCTGAAGAAGATCCGCCCTTCCGGCGGATCGCTGCTGACGGAGAAACTGTCGCTGGCGCTGTCGTTGGCCGGATCCGGATCCGCGTCGGTGGCGCTGATCGACGCAATATTGGTGATCAGCGCGCCGACCGACGCGTTGTTGGCCACCGCAAAGGTGGAGCTGATCGTGACCGCTCCGCCGGCCGGCAGGCTGCCGAAGCTGCACGGGTAGGCGGTGGTGCAGGCGCCGGTGTTGGAGACGAACACCAGCCCGGGCGGCGTCTGGTCGACCACCCAGAACTGCCCCGCGGTGATCTCGCTCAGGTTGCTCACCTCGACCGTGAACACCACCTCGGAGCCGCGCGCGGCGCTGCCGGTCGGGGTGTTCTTGCTGATCGCCAGGTCGGCCACGGGCGGCGTGCTGACGGTGATGCTGCGGTCCAGGATGTTGTTGCCGACATTCGGATCGTCGGTCGCGGAACTGGCGCTGGCGACGTTGGTGAATTCGCTTCCGACCGCGGCGTTCGCCGGCACGGCGTAGATGACGTCGAACTGGAACCACTGATCGGCGGCAAGATTGCCGACCGGGCAGGGCAGGGTACCGCCCGGGCAATTGGTGGAGACGAAGTTCAGCCCGGCCGGCGTGGGGTTCGCGACCATCACGTCGTTGGCGACGTTCGGGCCCGCATTCATCACCGTGATGATGAAGCTCACCTTGGTGTCGGGCGGCGGAGTCAGCGGATCGGCGTCGTGGCTGAGCACGGTCAAATCGGCCGACGGCGCGGTGCCCGGCGCGGCGCCCGGCGCGGCGCCGGTGGTGTCGGTCTGGTTGAACTGCCAGTCCACCGTGCGCTGGAACTCCATGCGTCCGGTGGTGATCGCGATGTCATTGCCGAGCGGGCCACCGCCGGTACCGCCGACCTGGCAGAACGCGAACCCGGCGTCGTTGGTGAAGAGGATTTGCAGTGCGCAGTCGTTGGTCTGGCCGACATAGCGCAGCTGCGTGGTGTAGTCGTCGCCGGTCCCCTGGGTACCGTCTTTGCCGGCGCGGGCGATGCGCAGCAAGGCGACGTCGTCGAGCGCTAGCTGGCGCAGCAGGTTGTTGCCGCAGATCACCGGGTACATGGTGTTCTGGGTCGCGGGTTGGTCGTAGAACGCGCTCGAGTCCGCAGCCGCCAGGCAGGGCGAGAACGCGCTGGCAATCTCGACCCAGTCGTGGCCGTTCGGCAGATCGCCGAGCTCGACCCCGTAGCTGACGCGGTCGACCACCGCCGGCAGCACCGCCCACGGATCGTTGACCCCCTTGCGGAACCAGTTCAGGTTGATGTCGTCGCCACGAATGTCGTCGCGGGTGCCGCGCTGGCCATCGGTGTTAGCCGCGGTATCGAAGGCATTGTTGCCACCGCCGAAGGCGTTGGCGAAGTACAGCTGGGGCGATCCGGAGCCGACCTCGGACGGCCCGAACACGGGGTGGTCCATGCCGATGCAGTGGCCGATCTCGTGCAACAGGACCGACTCGAAATCAGAACCCGGACTCGGGTTGGAAACGACGTTGCCGGTCATGCCCTGGTTGCGGTTGAACTCGGCGATCGCATTACGGATCGCCTGCTCCGGGTCGCCGGATTGCGGCAGGTTGTTCGGGTCGAGGCAGACGGTGACGTCGAGTTCCGCGGCAACACCGGCGTAGCCGGTGGGATGCACGACCTGATCAGCCGGACGGTTCTGGAACTGCAGGAACACGCCGGCAGCGACCGGGGCGGCGCCGGCCAGCAGGATCAGCGGCAGCAGGCAGGGGGCGCGGCTCATGGCATGATCTCCGACCGTGTCACGGCCCTTTCTCCAAGCTCGACGAACACCTGCTGCAGCGCGGCGATGCGCGCCAGTTCCGGTTGGTCGGGATGATTGAGCAGATCGTCGCGCAACGAGCGCCAGGCCAGGAAGGGTGCCCGCCCGCTCTTGTCCGCGGTGAACTCGAACTCGAGGATGTTCTCGTCGCTGATGCGGTACAAGGGCGCGTCGGGCTTTGCCGACTTCTGCCGAGCCAGGTCCTTCAGCCGGACCCGCAGGGCCGGCCCGTCGATGGCGGCGACGCCGCTGGCGTCGATCTCCTCGAGAGTGAGATCGAGCTCGGCCGCGGCGAGTTTCAGCACCCGGGTACCGTGGCGCAGGTCCTGTTTGGGAAAGTGCGCGCTGACGCAGCCGTCGGCATACACGGTGACGCGATAGCTGACGTCACCCTGCCCGGCGAGCAGCGGCGGGGTGGAACGGTATTCGGCGAGCTTGGCCGTAGCGTCGCATTGCGCGCTGGCGGCCAGCGGCAGGCAGACCAGCAGGACCAGGCCGAGGCAACGAGGGACCATGGCACCCCCCCTTCCGGAATGTGACGGGAATGTGACGCCCATCATAGTCCCGTGCCCGCCGGCTCGCCTACCCGAGACGGGCCGCCCGTCCGCGATTCGCCGTGCTTTGTCGGTGGCGGCCCGCGTGAAATAGGTGTCAGGGACAATTTCCGACGCGGTGGGCCGGAACTGCCGGTACATCGAACTCAATCCGGTGCGTGCGTGGATGGTGGCGCAGCCCGGCGAGTATCCCTGGTCGAGCCATGCTGCAAACGCCGGCTATCGGCGGGACCCGCTGCTGGCCCCGCACCAGGAGTATCTGGCACTCGGCCCCGATCGGCCGACCCGGGCCACTGCCTATCGGGCGCTGTTCGAGGAGGCGCTGGGCGACGAAGTGATCGCAGCGATACGCGCGCACTTGCAGCAGCAGAAGGCCTTGGGTTGCGACCGGTTCCAGGCCTGGGTGGAGGCGCGTACAGGAGCCTTTGCCAGGGTGCGCCCACCAGGGCGGCCGTCGGTCAAGGCAAAATGTCCCTGACACCTTTTTCCGGTCAAGGCAAAATGTCCCTGACACCTTTTTCAAGGCAAAATGTCCCTGACACCTTTTTCCCGAGCCGCCGACGCCACGCGCCGGATGCCGGCGCCGAGGGGTGTCACTCGTGCGGAGGCGAGTCCACCGGAAGCAGCCGCAGATGGCGCAGGCGGATCTCGCCGGGCGCGCGCGCCGGATCGAGCCGGACCCGTCGCAGCGCGCCGCGCGTCGCGAACCTCACCGTGTAGCCATGCCAGGCGCCGTCGTGGTGGGCCGGGAAGCGGACCGAGTCGGCCTCGTTGAACCGGAGATTGACTGCATCGGACCAGAACAGCTGGCCGAACCCCGCACTGTCGGATGTCATCTCGAAACTCAGCTCGAAGGTGCCGGGCGTCGCCGAACGCATCACCGCGACCAGCATCGGATCCACGCCCGTGCTGGTCAGCCGCAACTCGTCGCCTTGCTGGTGGAGCTGCCCGTGTCCACCCGCCACCCACGCCGCACCGGGGCGGTAGTCGGGATTGCGCGCGGGCAGCAGCGCCCCGGTGTCCCGCAGGTACGCATCGATCCGGGAGGCGAGGACCTCGACCACCTCCGGGCGCTCCAGGGCGAGGTTGCGAGTCTCGCCGAGGTCGGCCTCGAGGTCGTACAGCTCGAAACGGTCGGCCTGCCCATCGCCGTCGAAGAAGAACCGGTAGAGCTTCCACCGGCCGCTGCGGACCGAAACGTTGGGCAGGTTGCCGGTGGCTTCGATGTAGTGCGGAAACAGTGAAAACACCGGTCGCGGCTCGCGATCCTGACCACGCAGCACCGCCGCGAGACTGTGGCCGTCGAGGTGGTCGCGCGGCTGCGCCGGCAGGGCAGCCATCTCGAGCAGCGTCGGAAACAGGTCGACTCCGCTGACGACGTCCTCGGCGACCGCACCGGACGCGGTGACCGTGGGCCAGCGCACGATCAGCGGCACCCGGACCCCGCCCTCGTAGTTGCTGCCCTTGCCCGCGCGCAGCGGATGGTTGCTGGTCGGGGAAACGCCGTCGAGGCGGTCGTACATGTTGCCGCCGTTGTCGGAGGTGAACACGATGATCGTGTTCTGGTCGAGCCCGAGCTGGGTCAGCGCCGCGAGCAGGCGGCCGACGTTGCGATCGAGGGTTTCGATCATCGCGGCCATCGTTGGCGAACGCTGCTGGGACTCGGGTCGAACACGCCCGGCGTGCTCGGCGATGCGTTCCGGCGAGGCCTGAAACGGTGCATGCACGTCGTAGAACCACAGGTTGAGCAGGAACGGTCGCTCCCGGTTTGCCTTCATGAACTCGATCGCGCGGTCGGTGAGCGCATCCGCGATGTGGGTGCCCGGCGCAACCTTCGGAAGTGTGTCGAGCTGCCACGGCCCGAAGTAGCCGGGTGGAGGCGGACCCGAGTGCGCGCGGCCACCCACCACCAGATCGAAGCCCTGCGCCTCCGGCAGGTACGGGGCATGTCCGAGGTGCCACTTGCCGAGGAAGGCGGTGCGGTAGCCGTGCGCTCGCAGCGCCTCGGCGTAGGTGACGTACGCTTGCGGCAGGCGCGTGCGCGACTCCGGCTCGAGCGCCGGGCGGTCGGCCGGCGCCGAGGCTTGCACACCCGGATCCAGGACTTCGTGCTCGAGATGTCCGGCGGCACCGGTCAGGCGCAGACGGGCCGGGGACTGTCCGGTCAGCAGGCTGGCCCGCGAGGCCGAGCACAGCGGGCTCGATGCGTAGGCCTGGGTGAAGCGCAGCCCGGAAGCTGCGAGGGCGTCGATGGCCGGGGTCCGGTACAGCTCGCTGCCGTATGCGCCGAGGTCGCGCCAGCCGACGTCGTCGACCAGGATCACGATCACGTTCGGATGCGGCGGTCGCGGCGTCGGCACGCAGTTGGTGACGGTGACGACAGCGACCAGCGCTGTCAGCAGCCGCGCGCCGACGCCGCCGGTCGAGGTCGGGCTCAAGCGGCGTCTCCCGAGGAGCCCGGCACCCGCGCCGAGCGGGCGCAGCGGAATCCGAGGTGGTTGCTGCCGGTGTCGACCTCGCCGCGGCCGCGGGTGCCGACCCGGTAGCGCTCGCAGTACTGCTCCGAACACAGGAATGAACCGCCGCGCAGCACCCGCTTGGCGAGCCCCGGCTCGGCCGGATCGAAAGGCGTCTCCGGACCTTGCGGGTTGCGCGTCACGCCGGCGGCGCGGACCGCGTAGGTATCGGGCCGGTACCAGTCGGCGGTCCACTCCCAGACGTTGCCGGCGACGTCGAACAGGCCGTAACCGTTGGCGGGAAAGCTGGCCACCGGCGCCGTTGCGCGGTAGCCGTCCTCGCCGCTGTTGGCGTGGGGAAACGGCCCCTGGAAGGTGTTGGCCATCCGCCGGCCCTCAGGCTGGAGCGTGTCGCCCCAGGGGTAGCGCCGGCCGGCCAGGCCACCGCGCGCGGCAAACTCCCATTCGGCTTCGCTCGGCAGCCGGCCGCCGGCCCAGGCGCAGTAGGCACGCGCGTCGTCGAACGCGACGTGCACCACCGGGTGGCGCTCGCGCCCTTCGAGCGAGCTGTCCGGTCCCTCGGGATGCCGCCAGTCCGCGCCGGGCACGTAGGCCCACCACCGCCGCTCATCGTCGAGGGGAACCGGGCCTGCGGGAGCGGCGAACACGACCGACCCCGGAACCAGCCGTCCCGCGGGCACGCCCGCGAAGGCCTCGCCCTGCGGTGGACGCTCGGCCACAGTCACATGCCCAGTGACGGCGACGAAGCGCACGAAGTCGGCGTTGGTGACCTCGGTGCGATCCAGCCAGAAACCGTCGACGTAGACCCGGTGCAGCGGCAGGGCATCGCCGTCGGGATGCGGATGGAACGGGTGGGCCGGCGACACGGCGGCATCGGATGCACCCATCGAAAACTCGCCGCCGGGAATCCACGCCATGCCCGGCGTGGCTTCAGTGGGCGCGGGGGTGGCGTTCTCGACGGTGCTGGCTGCGGCCGGGCGCGGCGCGCCGATCGACGCGGCTTGCTCGCTCCCGCAGCCGCCCAGGAGCGTCGTTCCCAGGGTGACGATCGCAAGGCTTCGCCAACGGGGCAACGGCATCGGGGTGATCCCGGCAGGTACGCTATCGTAAAGCCAGAGACAGGAAATCCAAAGGTCGCCTCATCCCTCGGCGAGCAGCGCCGCCAGCCGCGCCAGATGCGCATGGGCGCGTTCCTCGCGGTGCTCGGTGTCGGCGCCCTCGTCCTGGCCGCGCCAGGCCAGGTCGGCCTGCGGCAGTTCGGCAAGGAAACGGCTGGGTTCGAGCGCGACCACCTCGCCGAAGCGGCGCGTGCGCGTGCAATAGCTCAACTGCAGCTGTCGCCGCGCGCGGGTGATGCCGACGTACAGCAGCCGGCGTTCCTCCTCGAGCCGGCCCTCCTCGAGGCTGGCCGCGTGCGGCAGCGTGCCGTCCTCGCAGCCGACGATGAACACGTAGTCGAACTCCAGCCCCTTGGCCGCATGCAGGCTCATCAGCCGGACCGCGTTGCCGGGCTCGTCGCGATCGGCGTGGGTGAGCAGGGCCAGCTGGGCGGCCAGGTCGCCGGCGCTGCCGCGCGCGCCCTCGAACCAGTCGGCCAGCTCGAGCAGGTTGGCCTGCCGGCGTTCGAACTGCGCCGCACTGGCGGACGCGCGCAGCGCCGCCAGCAGACCCGACTCCTCGATCAGCGCCCGGCACAGGCTGGCGGCGCTCTCGTGCGCGGCGCGCCGGCGCAAGGTCCCGAGCAGGTCGGCGAATGCGGCCAGTGCGGCGGCCGGGCGCGCCGGCAGCTGGCGCACCACGTCCACGCGTTCGGCCGCGCGCGAAAGCGGCAGGTGCAGGCGGCCGGCCAGCTCGCCCAGCCGCGCCAGCGTGGTGGCGCCGATCTCGCGCCGGGGCGAGGTCACCGCGCGCAGGAAGGCGGCATCGTCGTCCGGATTGGCGACCACGCGCAGCCAGGCCAGCGCATCCTTGACCTCGCCGCGATCCAGGAAGGCGGTCCCGCCGGACAGGTGGTAGGGCACGCGTGCCAGCTGCAACGCCTTTTCCAGCGGTCGCGACTGGTGGTTGCCGCGGAACAGCACCGCGAAAGCCGACCACGGCGCCTTGTCGCGCTGGGCCAGGAAGGCGATCTCGGCGGCGACGCGTTCGGCCTGGCACCCATCGTCCGGGCAGGCCTCCACGCGGATCGCAGGCCCCTCGGCGTGTTCGCTCCACAGCTTCTTGGCGCGTTCGCGCGGGTTGTGTGCGATCAGCGCGTTGGCCGCGCGCAGGATCCGCCGCGCGCACCGGTAGTTCTGCTCGAGCATGATGACCTCGAGCCCAGGATAGTCGTGCGCCAGCCGCTGCAGGTTCTCCGGGTCGGCGCCGCGCCAGCCGTAGATCGACTGGTCGTCGTCGCCCACGCAGGTGAAATCCGCGCGCGCACCGGCCAGCGCCCTGAGCAGCCGGTACTGGGCGCCGTTGGTGTCCTGGTACTCGTCCACCAGCAGGTAGCGGATGCGCTCGCGCCAGGCGCCAGCGGCCTCGGCGTCGGACTCCAGCAGCATCACCGGCAACCGGATCAGGTCGTCGAAGTCCACCGCGTTGAAGGCGGCCAGCCGCTGCTGGTAGTGCGCGTACAGATCGGCGGCCTCGCGCTCGCGCTCGCTGGCGGCAAGCCGGGCGGCCTGCTCCGGCGTCAGCGTCTGGTTCTTGGCGCGCGAGATCAGCTGCCGCACGGCATCGACCGCGTCGTTGCGGGCGCCCTTGGGCATCAGTTCGCGCAGCAGCGCGCCGGCATCGTCGGCGTCGAACACCGAGAACCCGCGCCGCAGGCCCGCACGCGCATGCTCGATCTGCAGCAGCTTCAGGCCCAGCGAGTGGAAGGTGGAAACGGTCAGGCCCTGGGCGGCGTCGTCGCGCAGGCGCCGGCCCACGCGCTCGCGCATCTCGCGCGCGGCCTTGTTGGTGAAGGTGATCGCGGCGATGTGACGGGCCTGGACGTGGCCGCCGCCGATCAGGTGCGCGATCTTCTCGGTGATCACGCGGGTCTTGCCCGAGCCCGCCCCGGCCAGCACCAGCACCGGCCCGCGCACGGCGCGCACGGCTTGCAGTTGTTGCGGATTCAAAGACATCGGCGCTCGGACGGCAGGCGGCGGCGCATTGTAGCGGCCCGCGCGCACCCGATGCCCGTAGGAGCGGGCGTTGCCCGCGATCGGCACAGCCGAGGCCGTCGCGACAGACGATC
>DASRZM010000091.1:0-21630 GCA_035686365.1 Lysobacteraceae bacterium
CCATGGTCATGGCCCATGTCGGCCATGGTCAGCAACGGCCGCGGATCCAGCGCCGGCACCGGCGCGCGCAGGCCCTCGTGCACCGCCAGCGTGGCGACGGCGGCGCCGGTGCGGCCGATGTCCTGGGCGAAGATCGTGAAAGCGTCCTGCCCGCGCGGCTCCACGATCACGTCGAAGGTCTCGGCCACGGCGATTCGGAATTCGTCGACGCCGACCGGATGCACCGGCTGGCCGTCGGCCTCCACCACCCGCATGCGCAGCCCCGGGATGCGCACGTCGAAATGCGTCATCGCCGAGCCGTTGATGAAACGCAGCCGGACCCGCTCGCCGGGCCGGAACAGGCCGGTCCAGTTGCCGGCCGGGGTGTGGCCGTTGACCAGGTAGGTGTAGGTGTGGGCGTTGACGTCGGAGATGTCCGTGGGCGTCATGCGCATCATCGCGGTCCACATGTGCCGGTCACGGAGCGTGGCCTGCAACCCGTCGCTGCGCACATCGCGTACGAAATCGCCGAGCGTGCGCTTGTACAGGTTGTCGTGGTCGGACATCTTCTTGAGCCGCGCGAACAGGTCGGCCGGCTCCAGGTCGGTCCAGTCCGACAGCAGCACCACGTAGTCGCGGTGGCAGCCGTAGCGGTCGGGCCCGCGCGGTTCCACGATGATCGGGCCGTACAGGCCGGCCTGCTCCTGCATCATCGAGTGGCTGTGGTACCAGTAGGTGCCCGACTGCCTGAGCACGAAGCGGTACAGGTAGCTCTCGCCCGGAGCGATGCCGTCGAAGCTCATGCCCGGCACGCCGTCCATGTTCGCCGGTAGCAGGATGCCGTGCCAGTGGATCGAGGTATCGGCGTCGGCCAGCTGGTTGGACACCCGCAGCGTCACCGTGTCGCCTTCGCGCCAGCGCAGCAGCGGCGCCGGCAGCGAGCCGTTGACGGTGATCGCCGGGCGCGTGGCGCCGGTGAAGTTCACCGGCGAGCGGCCGATCCGCAGGTCGAAGTCGGTGCCCGAAAGTTCGGGCAGACCGGCGCGCCCGGATGCGCGCCCGGCCCGGTCCGGCAGTCCGAGGCCGGCGACGACGCCGCCGGCGAGCAGGCCCTGCACGAAGCGGCGGCGATCGGGCACGAAGGCTCCCGGGCGCGGCGGACGGTCGCGATGGTTCATGCTGAGGCGGTTCCTGCAGTGAATACGCCGCCAGCCCGGGGCCGGACCGGCGGTCTCGCGTTTCTCGCTGAAAAGGGTGCCACGGATCGTGCCGCGGCTCAGACAGCGCCGCGGACGGCAGGTTCCCGGCCGGCCACGCGCCCCAGCCGCAGTGCATTGGCGACCACCGACACCGAGGACAGGCTCATTGCCAGCGCCGCGATCATCGGGCTGAGCAGCAGTCCGAAGAACGGATACAGCAGCCCGGCGGCGATCGGCACGCCCAGGGCGTTGTAGGCGAACGCAAAGGTCAGGTTCTGGCGCATGTTGGCGACGGTGGCGCGGGAGAGCGCCCGCGCCCGCACGATCCCGGTCAGGTCGCCCTTGACCAGCGTCACCTGGGCGCTGGACATGGCCACGTCGGTACCGGTGCCCATGGCGATGCCCACATCCGCGGCGGCCAGCGCCGGCGCGTCGTTGATGCCGTCGCCGGCCATCGCCACGGTGCGCCCGGCGGCCTTCAGTTCGGCGACCAGGTCGGACTTGTCCTGGGGACGGACCTCGCCGTGCACGCGCCCGATGCCGAGCTCGCGCGCCACCGCCTGCGCCGTGGTCTCGCCGTCGCCGGTGGCCATGACCACCTCCACGCCGTCCTCGCGCAGGGCCCGCAGTGCGTCGGCGGTGGTGTCCTTGATCGGGTCGGCGACCGCGATCAGGCCGGCCAGGCGGCCGTCGATGGCGACGAACAGCACACTGGCGCCGTCGCGGCGACGCGACTCGGCGGCATCGCGCAATGGTGCGGCGTCGACGCCCAGCTGCCGCATCAGCGCGGTATTGCCCAGCGCCAGCGCCTTGCCCTGCACGCGGCCGCGTACGCCGATGCCGGTGTCCGATTCGAAGTCCTGTGCGTCCAACAGTTCCAGCCCGCGCCCGAGCGCACCGGCGACGATCGCATCGGCCAGCGGATGCTCGCTGACGCGCTCCAGGCTGGCGGCCAACCGCAGCACCTGGTCTTCCTCGAAGTCCGCGGTGACGACGATCTCGCGCAACACCGGCCGCCCCAGCGTCAGGGTCCCGGTCTTGTCCACGATCAGCGTGTCGACCTGGCGCATCCGCTCGATCGCTTCGGCATCGCGGAACAGCACGCCGGCCCGCGCGCCACGGCCGGTGGCGACCATGATCGACATCGGCGTGGCCAGCCCCAGCGCACAGGGGCAGGCGATGATCAGCACCGAGACCGAATTGAGTACGCCGAACACCCAGCTCGGCTCGGGCCCGAACAGGCCCCAGCCGACGAGAGTGCCCACGGCCGCGGTCATCACCGCCAGCACGAACCAGAAGCTGACCTTGTCGGCCATGCGCTGCATCGGCGCGCGCGAGCGCTGCGCCTGCGCGACCAGCTGTACGATCTGCGCGAGCACGGTCTGGCTGCCGACCTTGTCGGCGCGCACGACCAGCGCGCCACCGCGGTTGAGCGTGGCGCCGATCACGCGGTCGCCGGGCCTTTTCTCCACCGGCATCGCCTCGCCGGTGAGCATGGATTCGTCGACGCTGGAGCCGCCCTCGAGCACTTCGCCGTCGACCGGCAGCTTCTCGCCCGGGCGCACCCGCAGGCGGTCGCCCACCTGCACTTGCGCCAGCTCAACGTCCTCGTCGCTGCCGTCGGCCCGGATCCTGCGCGCGGTCTTGGGCGCCAGCCCGAGCAGGGCACGGATCGCAGCGGAGGTGCGCGCGCGCGCCTTCAGTTCCAGCACCTGTCCGAGCAGCGTCAGCGAGACGATCACCGCAGCAGCCTCGAAGTACACGCCGACGCGCCCATGTTCGTGGAACGAGGGCGGGAACAGCTGCGGCGCCAGCGTCGCCACGATGCTGTAGGCGAACGCCGCGCCCACGCCGGTGCCGATCAGCGTCCACATGTTGGGGCTGCGGTTGCCGATGGACTGCAGCCAGCGCACGAAGAAGGGCCAGCCGGCCCACAGCACCACCGGGGCCGACAGCACCAGTTCCATCCACGTGCGCGTGGCCGGCTCCAGCGGCAGGGCATTGCCGGCCATGGCCAGCACCAGCACCGCCAGCGTCAGCGGCAGCGTCCACCAGAAGCGCCGGCGAAAGTCGGTGAGTTCGGGATTCTCCTCGTCCTCGGCGGTGGGCATCATCGGTTCCAATGCCATGCCGCAGATCGGGCAGGTGCCGGGCGCATCGCGCACGATCTCCGGGTGCATCGGGCAGGTGTACTGCGTGCCCGGCGTCGCCGGTGCGGCGTCGGCCGCCGTTGGCCCGAGCCAGCGCTCGGGTTCGGCTTCGAAGCGCTCGCGGCAACGCGCCGAACAGAAGTGGAAGCTCCGGCCCTGGTGATCGGCCTGGTGCGCGGTGGCCGGATCCACGCGCATGCCGCAGACCGGATCGCGCATGCCCGCCTCGGGCTCAGCGTGGTCCTTGGCGCTCATGCCCGTGGCCCCGGTCCGGCGTGGGCGTGCGGATCCGGTCGGACGCTGCCGGTGTTCATGGCGGCAGCGTAACCGCAAGACCCCGTGCCGGGGCAGACCCTCCTCCGGGGGGCTTGCCCAGCGCCCGGGGTCTTGTTAATGAGAATGGTTTGCAATTAGACTGCGCCCATGATGCTGCTCGATTCCCAGCCGGTGCTGCTCGAGGGCGCCGATTCGCGCGCCCTCGAACGCCTGCCGGCGGCCAGCGTTGCCGATCTGCGCCGTGGCCAGGCCGCCACCGTGGTCGGCGTGGTCGCGCGGGGCGCGGGCGATGCGATCGCGCGGCGCCTGGGCGAGCTGGGTTTCGTCGCCGGCGAGCCGGTCTCGGTGCTGGCCACCGCGCCGGTGGGCCGCGATCCGCTGGTCGTGCAGGTGGGCTTCACGCGCTTCGCGCTGCGCCGCGCCGAGGCCGAACGCATTCGCGTGGTCGCCTCCGGCGGCTGATCGGGCCATGAGCGCAGCCGCCACCCCCCCGGCACCGCTGCTGCTGGCGCTGGTGGGCAGCCCCAACTGCGGCAAGACCGCGCTGTTCAACCTGCTCACCGGGGCGCGCCACAAGGTCGCCAACTACGCCGGCGTCACCGTCGAACGCAAGCTCGGCCACTTCGTCTCGCCGCAGGGCCACGCGCTGGACGTGCTCGACCTGCCCGGCGCCTACAGCCTGGTCGCGACCAGTCCCGACGAGGCGATCACGCGCGCGGTGTGTACCGGGTCGCTCACCGGTGAGCAGACACCGGACCTGCTGGTGGCGGTGGTCGATGCGACCAACCTGCGCCTGCACCTGCGCCTGGTGCTGGAGTTGCGCGCGCTGGGGCGGCCGGTGGTGGTGGCGCTGAACATGATCGACATGGCGCAGGCGCGCGGGATACGGATCGACCGCGAGCGGCTGGAGGCCGAGCTGGGCATGCCGGTAATCCAGACCGTGGGCGTGCGCCGGGGCGGCGCCGACACGCTGCTGGCGCGGCTGGACGAGGGACGTGCCGTGCCGCCGCCGGCGCGCGGCGCGCCGGTGGACGTGCATGCCGAGGTCAACCGCATCCTCGATGCCGCGGTGACGATGCCGCGGCGTACCGCCGAGATCGACGAGCGCATCGACCGGGTGGTGCTGCACCCGGTGGTGGGACCGGTGTTGCTCGCGGCGCTGCTGTTCCTGATGTTCCAGGCGGTATTCGCGTGGGCCGAGCCGCTGATGGGC
Source organism: Lysobacteraceae bacterium (assembly GCA_035686365.1). Lineage (GTDB taxonomy): Bacteria > Pseudomonadota > Gammaproteobacteria > Xanthomonadales > Xanthomonadaceae > DASRZM01. Next base: position 4,818 of record DASRZM010000091.1, read on the forward strand.
GGCATCGAGATGCTGTTCGCCGCGATCGGCGAGGCCATGGTTTCGATCCTGCCCGAGGGCGTGATGCGCAGCCTGCTGGTGGAGGGCATCATCGCCGGCGTCGGCGGCGTGCTGGTGTTCCTGCCGCAGATCCTGATCCTGTTCCTGTTCATCCTGGCGCTGGAGGAGAGCGGCTACCTGCCGCGAGCGGCATTCCTGCTCGACCGCACCATGGTCGGCGCCGGCCTGTCCGGGCGCTCGTTCATCCCGCTGCTGTCGAGCTTCGCCTGCGCGATCCCCGGGATCATGGCCACGCGCACGATCTCCGATCCCCGCGACCGCCTGGCCACGATCCTGGTGGCGCCGCTGATGACCTGCTCGGCGCGGCTGCCGGTGTACGCGGTGCTGATCGGCGCCTTCGTGCCGCAGCAGACCGTGGCCGGGCTGTTCAACCTGCAGGGCATCGTGCTGTTCGCGCTGTACCTGGCCGGCATCGTAAGCGCCATGGTCGTGGCCTGGGTGATGAAGCGCCGCGACGGCAGCGGCGGGGAGCGCGCATTGCTGCTGGAGCTGCCGTCCTACCGGCTGCCCAGCCCGCGCAGCCTGCTGATCGGGCTGTGGGAGCGCGGCCGCATCTTCGTGCGGCGCGTGGGCACCATCATCCTGAGCATGACCATTCTGCTGTGGGCCCTGGCCAGCTTTCCCGGCGCGCCCGAGGGGGCGACCGGCGCCGCGATCGAGTATAGCTTTGCCGGCATGCTCGGGCGCCTGATCGAACCGGTGTTCGCGCCGATTGGATTCACCTGGCAGATCTGCATCGCGCTGATTCCGGGCATGGCCGCGCGCGAAGTCGCGGTGGCGGCGCTGGCAACCGTCTACGCCATCTCCGGCAGCGACGAGGCCGCCGCCGAACAGCTGGTGCCGGTGCTGGCCGCGAACTGGTCGCTGGCCACGGCGCTGGCGATGCTGGCCTGGTACGTGTACGCGCCGCAATGCCTGTCGACGCTGGCGGTGATCCGGCGCGAGACCAATTCCTGGAAGACCACGGCAATCGCCGCCGGGTACCTGTTCGCGCTGGCCTACGGGGCGGCCTTCGTCACCTACCAGCTCGCACGGTGGCTGGGCGCATGAGCATCGAGGCCTACGCTGTGCTCGAGTGGCTGGTCGTGGCGGCCATCGTCGGCGCCGCCGCGGGCTTCGCGCTGCGCCGCTGGTGGCCGCGCCGGCACACCGGCCCCGACGCGGAAACCGGGGCCTGCGGCAGCACCGCCGGCGCCGCCTGCACGGCGTGCAACGGCTGCGAGCTGGCGCAGCGGCACAGCGCAGCGGTGCGGTGAACCCCGCGGTGGTGCGCATCGATCGCCTGTCCGGCGATGCCGTGCGCGAGCACCTGGACGAGGTCGCCGCACTGCGCATGGCGGTGTTCCGCGAGTGGCCCTACCTGTACGACGGCGATCGGCAGTACGAGCACGAATACCTGCGCGCCTACGCCGGATCGGCGCGCAGCGTGTTCGTGCTGGCCGTGGACGGCCAGCGCGTGGTCGGCGCCGCCACCGGCATCCCGCTGTGCGACGACCAGCCGGCGTTTTCGGCGCCGTTCCGCGCGCGCGGCATCGATCCGGCGCAGGTGTTCTATTTCGGCGAGTCGGTGCTGCTGCCCGAGTACCGCGGTTGTGGCATCGGGCACCGTTTCTTCGACGAGCGCGAGGCGCACGCATCGGGTTTCGGCGACTACCGCTGGACCGCGTTCTGCGCCGTGGTGCGCGACCTCGGCGACCCGCGCCGGCCGCCCGAGTACCGTCCGCTGGACGCCTTCTGGCGCCGCCGCGGCTACGCGCCGCAGGAGGACATGACGGTCGAGCTGGACTGGAAGGAGCCCTGGCACGAGGCGCCGGAAACGCACACGCTGCGCGTGTGGCTGCGCCAGTGGCCGCGGATGTAGCGCTGGGCGTTCAGCCCGGAATGGAGATCGGCAGGCCGGCGGCCAGCAGCAGCGAGATGGCGCCCAGGACACAGCCCAATCCGGCAGCCGCGAGCACGTCGCTGGGGTAGTGCAAGCCCAGCACCACGCGCGAGGCGCCGACACTGGCCGCGAACGGTACCAGCAGCGGCCACAGGCCGGGGTAGTGCGCGAGCGCGACGATCGTGAAGGCGACCGCGTGCAGCGTGTGCCCGGACGGAAAGCTGAACTCGTCCAGCGGCCGCACCAGCGGACGGATGCGGCAGTCGCCGGCGAACGGCCGTGGCCGGCGCGTGTGGCACTTGAGCAGCCGGTACAGCGCCAGTGCGGCGGCGCCCGTGGCGGCCATGTGCGCGGCCGCGAGCGCGCCGGCGGTGCCGTCGAGCAGCACGACCCCCGCCATCAGCGCGTACCAGAACGCACCGTCGCCGAGGCGACTGGCCACCGCGAAACAGCGCAGCACGGATTCGCGGTGGCCCCACCGATTCGCGACCAGGCACAAGTGGCGTTCGCGCTCGATCGCCGCGTGCCACCCGCGGCCCATCGCGTTCATGCGGCCCTGCGCTCGCGCGCCAGCGCGCCCAGCAGCTCGCCGAAGCGTCGGCACACCGATGCCGGGTCCAGGCCCGACACCGCCTCGCGGGCGGCAAGCCCGGCGGCCTTGCGCAGTGAGGCATCGGTGCCCAGGTGCACCGCCGCGGCCACGAAACCGTCCTCGTCATGCAGCGGCAGCGCCGCACCGTGGCGACCGTCGACCAGGTACTCGCGCGCGGCGCCATAGTCGAAGGCGACGGTCGGCACGCCGCTGGCCATGGCCTCCAGGGTGACGTTGCCGAAGGTCTCGCTGCGGCTGGGGAACAGGAACAGATCGCCGGAGGCGAAGTGCCGCGACAGATCCTCGCCCCGGCGCACCCCGACAAACAGGAAATCCGGGTTGCGCGCCGCCAGCCGTGCGCGCTCCGGGCCGTCGCCGACGAACACGAAGCGCGCCGATGGGAGCTGCCTGCGGATCTCGCCGAATGCGCGCACCGCCAGGGCCAGGTTCTTCTCCTGTGCGACCCGGCCCACGTACAGCGCCGCCAGGTCTTCCTCGCCCAGGCCCCACTCGGCGCGCAGGGCCGGGTCCCGGTGCGCCGGCGAGAAGCGTCCGGTATCGACCGCCCGCGGCAGCAGCTCGACGCGCCGGAAGCCGCGCCCGTGCAGGAACTGCCGCAGTTCGGCAGTCGGCACCAGGGTGGCGTCGCCGCCGTTGTGGAAGCGGCGCAGCCAGGCAAAGGCCAACGGCGAAAGGAACGCCGCGCCGTAGCGGGCGACATAGTCGTCGAAGCGGGTGTGGAATCCGGTTGCCACCGGGATGCCCAGGTTCCGGGCGACCCGCGTCGCCGACCAGCCCAGCGGCCCCTCGGTGGCGACGTAGACCGCATCGGGCCGGTCGGCGCGCCAGCTGCGGGCGAGCTGACGCCCGGCAGGCAGGCCGAAGCGCAGCCCCGGGTAATGCGGGATCGGCGCGCCGCGCACCAGGACCGTTTCGTCCGGGACCTCTTCGATCGCGTGCTGGCGCGGACGTACGAGGCGCACGCGATGGCCGAGCCTGCGCAGACCCTGTTCGAAGTCGTGCACGGTCAGCGCGACGCCGTTGACCTCGGGTGGATAGGTTTCCGTGACGATGGCGAAATGCACACACTGCCCAGTGGGTCGACTGGGCGCAGTCTCGCGGGCGGTGCTTGCACGTCGATGACATCGCGATGACATCGCGATGACAGGGCAGGCGGGCGTTCAGGTCCGCGCCGGTTCAGATGCCCGGGATCAGTTCCAGGGCCATTCCGACCTCGGCGAGTTCGCTGCGCTCGGTTTCCAGGTCCGAGCGGGTCAGCGGGTGACGTTCCAGCCATCGGCGGGGCAGGTGCAGGCGCACGGTGCGTGCCTCCGCCGCCAGCCGCAGGTCCGGGAGCCCGTCGCTGTCGTGGCTGCGGTGCAGCTGCGCGGCCAGCCGCAGCAGGACGGTCACGCGCAGGGTCGACTCGACCATGCGTTCGGGCAGCGCTTCGATGACGCGCCATGGGATCGTGCGCCGGTGGCAGCGCACCAGCGCCGCCAGCCGCTGCTGTTCCTGCCGCGAGAAGCCGGCGATGTCCGAGTTCTCGATCACGTACGCGCCGTGCATCTGGTACTGGCTGTGCGCGATCGCCAGGCCCAGCTCGTGCACTCGCGTGGCCCAGACCAGCATCTGCAGATCGTCGGCATCCAGCGTCCAGGCCTCGCGCACCTGTGCGAACAGCGCCCGCGCGGTGGCCTCCACCCGGTCGGCATGCGCGGCGTCCACTCCGTAGCGCTGCGCGAGCGCGGCGATCGAACCGTCGCGCGGATCCTCGTGGCGGGCGCGGCCGAGCATGTCGTAGAGCACGCCCTCGCGCATGGCGGTCTCGGCGACCTTCATGCGGGCCAGGTCCAGTTCGTTGAAGCAGGCCTCCAGTATCAGCAGCCCGCCGGTCAGCACCGGACGTCGCTCGGCCGACAGCGTCGGCAGCCGGATCGCATCGATCGCGTCGGCCTCGAGCAGGGCGTCGCGCACCGCCGCGATGCCCTCTGCGGTCACGGCGCCGCGGCTGAGCTTCATGGCCACGTGGATGCGACCGATCGCCTTGATCGTGCCCGAGGAGCCGGTCACCTCGTCCCAGCCGCGCTCGCGGTAGCTGGCCGCGAACTGCTGGAACTCGGCGGAGATCTCGGTCAAGGCGGCCTTCCAGCGCTTCTTCGAAAGCTTGCCCGAGCCGAAGAAACGGCGCGTGGTGGCCACGCAGCCCATCTGCAGGCTCTCGCGTTCGAGCGGCTCGTAGCCCTGGCCGATCACGAACTCGGTGGAGCCGCCGCCGATGTCCACCACCAGCCTGCGGGTGGCCTTCGGCGGCAGGCCGCGCGCCACGCCCAGGTAGATCAGTCGCGCCTCCTCGCGCCCGGAGACCACCTCGATCGGGTGCCCCAGCGCGGTCTCGGCCGGCATCAGGAACGCCTGCGGGTTGCGCAGCTGGCGCACGGTACTGGTGGCGATCGCGCGCACGCGCTGGTCCGGCAGCTCGCGCAGGCGCTGGCCCAGCTTGGCCAGGAACGCGATCGCCCGATCGCGCGCATCCGCGGCCAGGTTGCCGCTCCCGTCGAGTCCGGCGGCCAGGCGCACGGTCTCGCGCAGGCGGTCGACGATGCGCAGCTGCCCGAGCATGTAGCGCGCCACCACCATGTGGAAGCTGTTGGAACCCAGGTCCACTGCTGCCAGCAGGTCGCCGTCGTTGAGTGGTTCGCGGCCGGCCATGCGTTCTCCTTGGATGGGGTCCGATCAAGTCCATCCTGGACGTGATCCGACACGCCGGGTCCGGCACATGTCCGGACCCGGCTCCGCCGGATCGAGCACTCGCGTGCCTGATCCGCGAACGTGCCATCCATGGCGCGCAAACCTCTGAACCTGTCCAGAGGTTCCCTATTGGCACAGTTGCGCCAGCAGCGCGGACTGCGCCGAATGCGGCATCTCGTCCTCGCCCGGCTCCAGGCGCCGGTACGTACCGTCGGCCGCCAGCACCCACGACTGCGTGTTGTCGGCCAGGTAGTTCTGCAGCTCTTCCTCGTACACGCGCTCGGCAAGCTCGCGATCGAGGACCGGAAAGCAGGTCTCCACGCGCCGGTGCAGGTTGCGCTCGAGCCAGTCGGCACTGGAGCAGTAGGTCTCCGGCTTGCCGTCGTTGGCGAACCAGTACACCCGGCTGTGCTCCAGGAAGCGGCCGACCACCGAGCGCACGCGGATGTTCCCGGACACGCCGGGCACGCCGGGGCGCAGGCAGCAGGCGCCGCGCACGATCAGGTCGACGGCGACGCCCGCCTGCGAGGCCTCGTACAGGGCGCAGATCACGGTCGGTTCATTGAGCGCGTTCATCTTGGCGGCGATGCGCGCGGGCTTCCCTGCGCGGGCATTGCGCGTCTCGCGTCCGATCTTCGCCAGCAGCGCCTTGCGCAGGGTGAACGGCGACTGCAGCAGCCGCCTGAGCCGGATCGCCGGTGCCAGTCCCGAGAGCTGCTGGAAGATCTGGTGCACATCGGCGCCGATGTCGGGGTCGGCCGTCATCAGTCCGATGTCCGTATAGGCCTTGGCCGTGCCCGAGTGGTAGTTGCCGGTCGACAGGTGCACGTAGCGCGCCAGCTTGCGGCCCTCGCGGCGCACGATCAGCAGCATCTTGGCATGGGTCTTGTAGCCGACCACGCCGTACACGACCTGCACGCCGGCCTCCTGCAGGCGGTCGGCCAGCGCGATGTTGGCCTCCTCGTCGAAGCGCGCGCGCAGCTCGATGACCACCGTGACGTCCTTGCCGTTGCGCGCGGCCTCGATCAGGTAGTCGACGATGCGCGAGTCGGTGCCCGTGCGGTACAGCGTCTGCTTGATCGCCAGGACCTCCGGATCCACCGAGGCGCCCTTGATCAGGTCCATGACCGGCGCAAAGGAGTCGAAGGGGTGGTGCAGCAGCACGTCGCCGCGCCGGATCGCCTCGAACGGCTGGATCCCTGCCAGTTGCGGGTGCAGGCGCGGCTGGAACGCGGGGAACTTCAGGTCGGGTCTCGCGACCATGTCGTAGGCGGCCATCACCCGGTTGAGATTGACCGGGCCGTTGATGCGGTAGACCGCGTTCTGCGTGAGTTCGAAGTTCTTCAGCAGCTGCTTGACGATACGGGTCGGGCAGTTCTCGGCGATCTCCAGCCGCACCGCGCGTGCGAAGCCGCGACCGACCAGCTCGCCCTTGAGGGCATGGGCGAGGTTTTCCACCTCCTCCTCGTCGACGAACAGCTCGCTGTTGCGGGTCACCCGGAACTGGTAGGCGCCCTTGACCGTCATGCCCGGGAACAGATGCTCGGCAAAGGCCGAGAGCACGGCCGAGAGCAGCACGAAATCGGAGGCGCCGCCGGACACCTGCGACGGCAGCTGGATGACGCGTGGCAGCGAGCGCGGCGCGCGCACGATCGCGGTGCGCGCGGCGCGCCCGAAGGCGTCCTTTCCGTGCAGCATCACCACGATGTTCAGGCTCTTGTTGAGGATGCGCGGAAACGGATGCGCCGGATCCAGGCCCAGCGGCGTGAGCACCGGCATGATCTCTTCCTGGAAATACTTCCGCAGCCATCGCTTCTGGCGCGCATTCCAGGTGTCGCGTGTGAGGAAGCGGATGCCGGCCGCAGCCAGTTCCGGGCGCAGGTCCTGGTTCCAGTACCGGTACTGGGCCGCGACCAGCTCGCTGGCCTTGTCGTGAATGACCTCCAGGCCGCGGGCCGGGTCGAGCCCGTCGGCCGGAGGCGGCCCGCCGTATTCGAGCTGGTGGCGCACCGTGGCCACCCGGATCTCGAAGAATTCGTCCAGGTTCGTGCACGAGATGCACAGGAAGCGGAGCCGTTCCAGCAGCGGGACTCCAGGGTCCATCGCCTGCCCGAGCACACGCCAGTTGAACTCCAGCTGCGAGAGCTCGCGGTTCAGGAACAGGTCCGGATTGGGGAGATCGGGTGTACTCATGGTGCGCCGGCCCGGGAGCGTGCGAGCCTACACGATGCGCACGCGTGTGAGCGCGTCTCAGGCAATGTCCTGCAGTCCGGCGTCGTCGCCTTCGCGCGCGAGCACGTGGTCGGCATCGAAGTGCGCGCGGAACACGCTGCCGCGTCCGACCTCGCTCTCCACCTCCAGCCGGGCCCGGTGCAGGCCCAGGACGTGCTTGACGATCGACAGCCCGAGGCCGGTGCCTCCGGTCTCGCGCGATCGTGAGGTGGAGACCCGGTAGAAGCGCTCGACGATGCGCGGAATGTGCTGGGCGGGAATGCCGCGTCCGGTGTCCCGGACGGCGAGCGTGGCGCCGCCGTCCGCGGCCGCCTCCAGGGTGATCTCGATGCGGCCGCCTTCGGGCGTGTAACGCACGGCGTTGCTGACCAGGTTGGAGAACGCGCTGTGCAGGTCCTTGGCCGACCCGAGCAGGTCGAGGTCGGCGCGGTCGTGGGCCTCGACCTGGTGGCGCCCCTGGCTCAGCGCCATCGCCTCGCGCCTGAGCGAGGCCAGCATCGGCGCCATCGCCACGCGCTCGGTCACCGGCGCATCCTGCGACTCGAGCCGGGATAGGGTGAGCAGGTCCTCGACCAGCTGCGTCATGCGGGCCGACTGCCGGCGCATCTCGGCGAACATCGGCTCCCATTCGGGGTGGGCCTCTGCATCCAGCAGGTCCAGGTAGCCATGGACGACGGTCAGCGGCGTGCGCAGCTCGTGGGAGACGTTGGCGACGAAGTCGCGGCGCACCTGTTCCAGCCGCGACAGCCGGGTGACATCGCGCACGACCAGCAGGGCCTGGTCGGCCGAGTACTCGACCAGCCGGAAACTCAGCCGCAGGTTCTCGTCGACCGGGGAGCGCACCTCGCCCAGGCTGTCATCGCGCGGTTCGGAGTCGATCCACTCGCGCACGCGCGGCGCCCGCACCAGGTGCGTGAGGCTCTTGCCCAGGTCGCCCGGATAGCGCAGGCCCAGCAGCCGGCTGCCGGACTCGTTGAACCACAGGATGCGGCGGTCGCGTCGGGCCAGGATCAGCACCGCGTCGGGCAGCGCCGAGGCGGCCTCGCGGATCTCCTGCAGCAGCTCCACCAGCCGGGCCCGGCGCCGGCGCGACTCGCGCTGGCGGCGGTGGAGCTGGGACTCGAGCTCGCTCCAGATCCCCCAGCCCTCCGGCGCCGGGAACCAGCGGTCATGGATGGCCGCGTCCAGCAGCCGGTGCAGGCGCAGGTAGTGCCAGGCCACCACGGCGATCGAAGCGATCGCGATCGCCATCCAGACCTGCCCCAGCACGATGCCCGCCACGACGAACGGCAGGTACCAGCCGCACAGGCGCAGCAGCGTGTGATGGAAGGAGCGGTTCAGGCGCATGCGGACAGGGGCGACCTGGAATCGGTCTGATCCAGTCCATTCTGGACTCGATCAGACTCGCCGGGTCGGGCGCGGTTATAAGCGGGTGGAAAAGCGGTAGCCGGATCCGCGGACGGTCTGTACGTAGCGGTCGTGGCCGTACGGCTCCAGCGTCTTGCGCAGACGCCGGATGTGCACGTCGACCGTGCGCTCCTCGACGTAGACATTGCCACCCCATACGTGGTCGAGCAGTTGCGAGCGAGAGTACACGCGCTCGGGATGGGTAAGGAAGAACTGCAGCAACCGGTACTCGGTCGGGCCGATCTGGACCGGCTCTTCACCCGCGAACACGCGGTGCGCCGCACCGTCGATGCGCAGACCGCCCACGGCGATGCTGCCGTCCCCGTCGTGGCCATGGGTGCGGCGCATCACCGCCTTGATCCGTGCCAGCAGCTCGCGCGCCGAGAAGGGTTTGACCACGAAGTCGTCGACCCCGGCTTCCAGGCCGCTGACGCGGTCGTTCTCCTCCCCGCGCGCGGTCAGCATGATGATCGGCACCTCGCGCGTGAGGCCGTCCCTGCGCAGGCGCCGCGCCAGTTCCAGCCCGCTCATCCCCGGCAGCATCCAGTCCATCAGGATCAGGTCCGGGGTGCTCTCGACGATGGCGACCTGGGCCTCGCGCGCATCGCCGGCGTGGACGGGCTCGAAGTCGGCCTTGCGCAGTGCGAAGGCGACCATGTCCCGGATCGCCGGCTCGTCGTCCACGATGAGGATGCGTTTGTGCACGCTTGCGGGCTGTCCCGATGCTCCTGTCGTCACGCAGTAGATAACAGTTTTGTGACGAACGCGTTACATGGGCGGCGCAAGGCCCGGCAGCGGCGATGGACCGCTCGGCGCGTTCAGTGCATGGAGGTCACGCGCAGCCCCAGGCCGCGCTCGGGCATGCCCGGACGGATGCCGCGTTCGCGCAGTTCCAGCACGATCGGCAGGATCTCGTCGATGCGCGCTTCCACCCGGGCGCGCTCGTAGTAGCTCAGATCGTCGCGGCGCTTCAGGCGCTCGAGCTGGTTGAGCGCGTCCTCGGCCCGGCCGGACAGGTAGGCGACCTGGGCATAGGCCTCGGCGGCGCGGACCTCGTCGCCCGCCAGTTCGGCGGCGCGCGCATACTGCTGCTGGAAGGCGGCGTCCTCGCCGCCGATCGCCAGCAGCGGACGCAGCACTTCCAGCGCGCGGCGGCCGGTCTGGGCGGTGCCGCGCATGCTCAGTGCCTCGGCATAGGCCAGGGCGATGGCACGGTTGCCGGGCTGGCGCGCCAGCAGCACCTCGTGGCGTTCGTCCGAGCGGGCGTGGTAACCGGCCTGGCGCTCGGCCTCGGCCAGCGCCAGTTCCACCCAGAGCCGGGCCGGGCCGGCCACCTGGATCGTTTCCAGCCGCTCGATCGCTTCGGTCGCCTGGCCCGAGCGCGCCTGGGCCAGCGCCATGCCGTACTGGTCGGCCGGGCCGAACGCCTCCGGATCCTCGCGGCGGTTGTCGCGGTAATGGACCCGCGCCTTGACCGCACTCTCGGCAGTGGCCACACGCAGGCGCTCGCGTGCCAGTTCGAACACGCTCACGCCGCTGTGCAACGGTCCGGCGGCGTCACCGCCGGCGTCACGCAGCGCGTAGCGGTCCGGCAGCAGCGGATTCAGCGGCGTGCCGGTGGCGGTGCCGCCCAACGATGCCGCCGGTTCCATGGTGCGCGCGCGGTCCTTGGCCTCGCTGATGCGCGAGGTGGTGACCGGATGCGTGCGCAGATATTCCGGTGCCTGGCTGGCGCCGGATCCAGCCGCACGCGATACCCGCTGCAGGCGGCCGAAGAAGTCCGCCATGGCCATCGGGTCGTAGTCGGCGCGGGCGAGGGCGCGGATGCCGATGCGGTCGGCCTCCTGCTCGTTGCTGCGGGTGTAGTTGATCTGGCGCTGCTGCATCAGCGCGATGCCCGAGGCCAGCGCCGCCTGCGAGGCATCGCCGCTGCTGCGGCTGTCGCTGTACTGCGAGGCGGCGATCATCGCGCCGAGCATGGCCAGCGCAATCGGAAGGGAATCCTTCTGGGCGCGCTCGACCGCACGCACGATGTGGCGCTGGGTGACGTGCGCGATCTCGTGCGCCATCACCGCGGCCACCTCGTCCTCGCGCTCGGCGGCCAGGAACAGGCCGGCGTTGACGGCGATGTAACCGCCCAGGGTCGCAAAGGCGTTGACCGAATCGTCCCGCAGCCAGAAGAAGGTGAATGCCTGGCCCGGCCGTTCGCTCTGCTCGACCAGGCGGTAACCCAGCCGGGTCAGATAATCCTGCAGCAGCGGATCCTCGACCGTCAGGCCCAGGCCGCGCAGCTCGCGCCGGGTCATCTCCCCGTACATGCGCTCCTTCGCCGGCGAGATCACGCCGGCGGCCGAGGAACCGATGTCGGGCAGTCCGTACTCGCCCTGGGTGGCAAGCCCGGGTCGGGCCGTCGCCAGGGCCAGCGCGGCGGCCAGCAGCACGAAACGGGAGGCGATCATCGGAGAATGATGGCCCTTGGGCGCCTGGCTTGCGTGAACGGCCGGTTAAGCTGTCGGACCGGTCCTGCCGCCGGGTTCTTCGTGGTGGCAGATGCGGTGGCGATCTCCAGGAGGAGCAGGGCGATGGGCGAGCGAATCGGCGAGTTCACGGACTTCCGCAGGCGCATGAACGAGCGCATCCTCGAGCACGAGAACCAGGTCGTGCGCCGCTTCTTCGCGCTGGACACGCAGACCTACCGCGAGGGCGCACTGGATGTCCGGACCAAGGAACTGCTGGGGCTGGTCGCCTCGATGGTGCTGCGATGCGACGACTGCATCGCGTACCACATCGGGCAGTGCCGCGACGCCGGCGTGGATCGCGACCAGTTCTTCGAAGCCTTCAGCGTGGCCCTGGTGGTCGGCGGCTCGATCGTGATTCCGCACCTGCGGCGCGCGGTCGATTTTCTCGACGGGCTCGAACGGCAGGGGCCCTGAACGCCCGCCTTCAGTCCCGCGCGCGCCGGATCATGCTCATGCGCCGGCCGTCGGGCTGGTAGCCGCGCAGGCGTTCCAGCCCGGTGACCTCGAAGTCGATGTACTGGCCATCGGTTGCCGAGAGCCTGCAGTTTCCGGGTGGCGAGTTGGGCCGGGACGGATCGGTGTCGCAGTCCATGGCGTCGCCGCCGGGCCCGGTCAGCCGGAAGCCACCCGGGCGCGGTTGCACGTCCTGGAAGCGGACCCAGCGCGCGCCCGCTGCGCGGTCCGGTTCGGGCTCGTCGGCGAACAGCAACCAGTCGCCGAGGAAGGCCGCGGCCGGATCGTCGCCGACGCGGAAGCGCACCAGCGAGATCGCGTGGAGGCTGCGCCCGCCGCCGTCGCCGTCGCGATCGAACCAGGCCACCGCGCGCGCCGGGGACAGGAACTCCAGGTGCACGGTGCCCGTGGCCGCGATCGCGTCCGGGGCGCGGTACTCGGCGAAGGGCCCGCGGCCGCCGGCCAGGGTCGACAGTTCGATCCGCGCGACCCGCCCGGCCAGCGGGGCGGCACCGTACAGCCAGGTCGCGCGGCCGTCGCCGTCGTAGCCGAACACGGTCACGCTGAGCACCTGGCCCTGGCGTTCCAGGCTCAGGCCCAGGCCGGGGCCGGCATGGTCGAACTCCGCGCCCGGCTCGCTCCACCACAGGCCCGGCTCCGGGTCGGCCGTGCGGGCGCCGGCGGTCACGTCCAGCAGCGCGAAGGCCAGCAGCCGGTCGCCGCCGCCGGGCCGCTCGGGCCCGAACACCCGTACCCGGTAGACGCCCGGGCCGCCCCAACGTCGGTCCTTGGGGGCCAGCGATTGTGGCTGCAGCTTGAGCTCGCGGACCGGGCCGGCGCAGGCGCCACCGCCGGCCAGCCGCACCTCCACGTCGTATCGCTCGCGCTGGACGGTCGCGCCGGTGGGCGCGCACGGCTCGGCCCACTCGCCGTGGATGTCCAGCAGCAGCGCGCCCCCCGCGTGCGGCTGCAGCGGCCGCGCGGTGACGGCGGGCGGGCTGGCGGCAGCGACACCGCCCATCATCAGCAGCAGCGGGAGCGCAAGCAGCCACGAGGACGGCTGGTGCAGGCACAGGATCTGAAAGTCGCTCGGCATCAAGGTCTTACCGGTTACGCGGGGCCCCGGCATAATAGACGACCCCCGGCCGCGCCAATCCGCGGCCGCACCCGCATCCCCTCCCAGAAGCTTCGAATCGACCTATGAGCAATACCATTGCGGTGATCCGCGGCGACGGCATCGGACCGGAAATCATGGATGCCACCCTGGCGGTGCTCGATGCGCTGGCGGTGGGCCTGGAGTACGACCTCGTCGATGCCGGACTGGACGCATACGAGCGGACCGGCGAACTGCTGCCGCAGGCGACCATGGACGCCATCCGCCGGCACCGCGTCGCGCTCAAGGGCCCGCTGACCACGCCGGTGGCCGGCGGCTTCGGCTCGATCAACGTGGAGCTGCGCAAGCGCTTCGACCTGTACGCCAACGTGCGCCCGGCGATCAGCTTCCCCAACACCCGGGCACGCTACTCGGATATCGACATCATCACCGTGCGCGAGAACACCGAAGGCGCCTACGGGTCGGAGGGACAGACGCTCTCGCCCGACGGCGAGACCGCGCAGTCGCTGATCCGGGTGACCCGCCGCGGCTCCGAGCGCATCGTGCGCTACGCCTTCGACATGGCCAAGAAGCTGGGCCGCAGCAAGGTCAGCGTGGTCCACAAGGCCAACATCATGAAGTCGACCTCGGGTCTGTTCCTGAACGTCGCCCGCGAGGTGGCGGAGGACTATCCGGACATCGAGATGAACGAGCTGATCGTCGACAACTGCTGCATGCAGCTGGTGATGCGGCCCGAGCAGTTCGACGTGATCGTCACCACCAACCTGTTCGGCGACATCATCTCGGACCTGTGCGCCGGCCTGGTGGGCGGCCTGGGCCTGGCGCCGGGCGCCAACATCGGCACCGACGCGGCGATCTTCGAGGCCGTGCACGGCTCGGCCCCGGACATCGCCGGACAGGGCATCGCCAACCCCTGCGCGCTGCTGCTGGGCGCCTGCCAGATGCTGGACCACATGGGCCACCCCGACGCCGCCCAGCGTGTGCGCGCGGCGATCGTCGCCACGATGGCGGCCGGGGACCGGCTGACCGCGGACGTGGGCGGCAGCGCGAAGACCGCCGAATTCGGCAGGGCGATCGCCGAGCGGGTGGCCGCGGACTGACCGTTCGGGCCGTGCTTTGCGCCGCTCGGCGTTCCCGGCCCCATGTGTTCACGCCCGATTCCGTCACATGCACTTTACATCGTGGCATGCTTTCCGGCCGCGCACGCCCATGAGGGGAGAGTCCGTCGCATGAGATTCGCACTGCTGCTGATCGTGGCCGGCATCGGCATCGCCGCCGCCGGTTCTCCGTCCGCCGCCGACCCGGTTCCCGCAAGGATCGTGGACGTCAAACCCGAGTTCACGATCATCCACCCGGCCACGGCCAAGAGCTTGCGGCAGCACAAGGGCGCGCGCGAGCCGATTCCCGGACCGCTGGTGGAACTTCGCGCCGTCGCGGGTCCGGACGGCAGCATCGAGCTGCGCTGCACCGAGGATCACGACCATTCCGTGCATGCACGGACGGAGCCGATCCGATGAGGCGCCCGGGCAGGGTGCTGGCGGCGATCGCCGGGGTCCTATTCGGTGGCAGCGTGCTGGCGCAGACCATCGTGCTCGAGGATGGTGTCGGCGCCAGATTCACGATTCCTTCGGAAGCCGGCACTGGCGATTTCGTCGTCGATGTCCCGGAAGGGACGGGCGCCCTCCAGGTCACACTCGAGGGGCCCGACAATGCGGCCGACGTCGACATCTACCTGCGTCACGGCAGCCCGCTGCGAGGATTCGGAGTAAGCGACCTGCTCTCCGTGCTGGAGGAGTCGCAGTATTTCAGCCAGAGCTTCGGCAACCAGGAGTCGATCGTCGTCACCCGGTTCGGCAGTGTTCCACTGCGTAGCGGCCGCTGGCACGTGGGCGTGCAAAATCTAGGCAGTGTCTCCGCCGAGGTGACCTTGACCGCCCGGCTGCTGTCGGCGGCGCCGGTGGCCGACCTCGAAGTGCTCTACGACTACAGCGGGCAGGTCGAGTTCGATGGCGAGAGCATCACCTGCAACACGGCGCCGTGGCGGGACGCCACGCTCGGCGCACAGCGCACCGCAGCGATGAACCGGGCGATGGAACTGATCCGCGATGCGCTCAAGCCGGTGGTGCCGATCCGCGTGCTGGCATGCTGGCTCACCCAGGAAGAGGACGTGCTCGCCAGCGCCCGCTCGTCGGACCTGATGTTCCACGATCTCGGCGTGGATCCCGCGCGCTTCGGCGGAACTGGCCGTCTGGCTACCAGTCCGCTGCCGATGTTGCCGGAGCGATATACATTCTTCGCGTCCGCCGTCGCTTCCAATCGCGGCGGCGCATCGCGCTGCGGGATCGTCGGGGGTGAGTGCGAAGATGCGCACGACGTGGTCGCCTTCATCGGCGCCAACCTCGACGAAAACCCCGTGAACGGCGGGCGCTGGTATTACGGGCTGGACGGAAATCCCCCGCAGGGCGACTTCGACTTCATCAGCGTGATGATGCACGAGGTCATCCATGGCCTGGGCTTCTTCGGGCTGATCCGCATCAGCGAGGATCCGCAGGTGCTCGGGCAGCGCGTGTTCGTCTACGACGACGCCTACGGCAAGCACGTGCGCTGGGTGCCCGGCGACGGCAGCGACCGTCCGATCCTGTCGCTCAGCGATGCCGACCGCGGCATGGCGCTGACTTCGGGCTTCCAGCTCAGGTTCGCCGGCGAGCGAGTGCGCAACAGCTCGCTGAACCCCAACCGCGGCTTCGGTGCGCCGCAGGACTACATCAACCTGTACGCGCCGGCCACGCCCAACCCCGGCTCCACGCTGTCGCACTTCGCCAGCGTGCGCGAGCTGATGTATTTCGCCGTGTCCACCGGCAATGCCAACCGCCAGCTCGGGCTGGCCAAGCCGCTGCTCGAGGACGTGGGCTGGTTGCGCGTGGAGCAGGCGCCGCGCGAGTTCCCGATGCCCACCGGTGGCCAGTATTACGACCTGGCGCGCAGCGGCCACGGCATCGCCATGTACCCGATCGCCGGGCTCGAGAACCTGTGGTTCCTGGTGTTCTACACCTACGACGACGCCGGCAAGCCGGAGTTCTACGTCGCCGTCGGCCCGGTGATCGACGGCGTGTTCCTGCCGGTGCGCGATCCGGTCTCCGGCGACAGCCTGCTGCGGACGCTGCCGGACGGCACGGTCGACTTCGCTGCCGGATTCGATGGCCAGGTCCGCGTGGATTTCAACGAGGCGGCCAATTCGCCGGTGTGCAACGACGGCTTCCCGAACCGCGCACTGGCCGATCCGCAGCTGGCGGTGATGACCTGGACCATCGACGATGGCCAGACCCAGTCGCCGCAGGGCCAATGGTGCATGCAGCCGTTGACCGGGGGTGCGGTCGACGACGACCGGACCAACCTGTTCAACAGCCTGACCGATCCGGGCTGGGGGCTGTCGACGCTGAGTTTCGCCAGCTCCGAAGGCGAGGGCTTCGCGTTCCAGATCTATTACCCGGACGGCAACGGAAAGCCGCGCTGGGGCCTGGTCACCACCGGCGACTACCAGGCCGGCGTGCCGTTGACCGTGCTGCAGGCCCAGGGGTACTGCCGCACCTGCCCGAAGCCCGATTCGCTCCAGTTCGTTCCGATCGGGACCCTGTCCGTGGACATCCGCGACCCGCGGGTGGACCAGGCCGCGGGCAGCAGCATGAGCGCCGACATCGGCTTCGACGGGGCCACGACCGGGCGCTTCCAGAAGACCGATTCGGCCATCGTCGCGCGCGCGACGCCGCGACCGTAGGCATCAGTCACGCCAAGATCAGGTCTGA
>DASRZM010000092.1:0-18669 GCA_035686365.1 Lysobacteraceae bacterium
GTCGGATCATGGAGCTGCGCTCGCCTGGATGGGATACAGCGACTGGAGCAAGGACCGTGCCTGCGGCAAGTGGCTGATCCGGCTGGACCTGCGATCGGATCGAGTGTTCGCCATGGCGGCCAGTGTCCGGAATCGGACACCCGCTGCGCAAGCCCGCTTCAGTCCTCGCGCAGCGTCGCCATCGGCTGCACCCGCATGGCGGCGCCGACGCTGCGGGCGCAGGCGATGCCCACGATCAGCAGCAGCACCAGCGCACTGGCCGCCGCCGTCGCCCACACCGCGTCCTCGACGCCGACCACCGCGCTGCGCAGGAACTGGCCGAACACCAGCGCCAGCGCCGCCCCGCCGGCGGCCGCCGGCAACCCGATGCCGTAGCCGGTCCGCAGCACACGGCCGGCCAGTTGCCGCGGACTGGAGCCCAACGCCAGCCGCAATGCGAACTCGCGCCGCCGCTGCGCCATCCGGTAGGCCACCACCGAATGCACGCCGATGGCCGCCAGCACCAGCGCCAGCAATGCGAAGGCGCCGGCATTGCGGGCGAAGAAGCGCGGAGTGGCCAGTTGCCGGTCGCGCAGCTCCGCCAGCGTGCGCACCTGATAGATGCCCGCGTCCGGCCGCAGCGCCCACAGCACCGCCTGTGCTGGCCTTGCGAGCAATTGCGGATCGGACCCCGAGCGCAGCAGCACGGCGATGGAGGTGACCGGATACTGCGCGGCGGGCACCCACAGCTCGGGGCCGGCCGGGCGCGCCAGCGTGGCCATGCGCGCGTCGGCCATGACACCGACGATGCGGAAGCGGCGGCGCGCACCGCCGGCGCCGAACGGCGGGATGCTCACGACCTCGCCGATCGCATCGGTGCCCCCGAAGACGCGCTCGGCGAAGGCGTGGTTCACCAGTGCCACCGGTTCGGCGCCTTCGCGGTCGCCTTCGTCGAACCAGCGGCCGCGCAGCAACTCCAGGCCGAGCACGTCCTGTACCGGCCCTGCGGCCGTTCGCACCGCCGGGTGCAGTGCCTCCTCGCCGTCGCGTCCGACCACCTGCACGTCCACCGGGATTGCGCCGATGCCGCTGAGCGGCGCCGCGCTGAGCGTGGCGACCGCCTCGACCCCCGGCAGCGCCTGCATGCGGCGCAGCAGCTCGCGCGAGAACGCCGCTGCCTCCGCATCGGCGTCGCGGAAAATCTGCAGTGTCAGCACGGGGTCGGCTTCGAATCCGGCGGGCACATGCTCCAGCCGCCACACGCTGGTCGCCAGCAGCAGCGCGGCCGCGAGTCCGCCGACCGACAGTGCCCCGGAGGCCACCGGCAATACCCGGCTGATCCGTCCCAGCTCCAGAGAACCGGCCTGACGCGCGTTGCCGCTGCGCAATGCGCCGGCGGCGTCGATCCGGCGCAGCCGCAGGGCCGGCACGGCGGCCGCGACCACACTGGCAACGATGCCGAAAGCGACCGCCACGGCGATCATGGAAAAGTCGAGCGTGACCTCGTCGGCACGCGGCAGACCGCTATCGCCGAGGCCCACGAACAGCTTCAGCCCGGCCATGGCGAGCATCACTCCGGCGGCACTCGCCAGCACGCCGGCGAGCAGCGTCTCGACGAACACGATCCGCGCGAGCCGGCCGCCGCTGGCGCCCAGCGCCTGGCGCACGCCCAGCTCCTGCAACCGGGAAACGCCGCGCAGCACCACCAGGTTGACGACATTTGCGCACGCCACCAGCAGCGCAAGCGCCGCGATCGTGAGCAGCGCGTAGAGCACCGGGCGCACCGGTCCGACGGTATCGTCGAGCATCGATGTCGCCTGCAGTCGCCAGTCCGCCAGCGCGGCACCCTCGCGGTCGGCCAGTGCACGCGAGTGCAGCGCCAGCTCCTGGGCCACCTGCGAGGGAGTCGCAGCCGGCTTCATGCGGGCGATCGAGAAGAAGAAACGCGCGTTCTGATAAAGCGCCGGGTCGGCACGCACCTGCGCCGGATCGTGCGCGATCCACAACCCGACGCCCCGCGCCGGGTATCCGAACTGCGGCGGCATCACGCCGACGATGTCGGCGGTGATCCAGTCCATCCGGAACGGCTTGCCAACTACGTCGGGATCACCGCCGAACAGCTCCATCCACAGCTCGTGGCTGAGCACTACACGGCCCTGCGCACCCTGGTCCGCGGCGGTGAGCCAGCGGCCGAGCAGCGGCGGGGTGCCCAGCGTATCGAAGAAGTCGCCGCCGACGTGGATGGCGGTGACCATGCGAGGCGTCTGGCCGCCCAGGTAGGTGGCGCCGCCCCAGAAGTAATAACCGGCCGACTCGATGCTGCGGCCGAGCTCACCCAGCGAATCGGCCTCGGCACCGGCCAGCTGCATCGGCTCGCCGGCCTTTGCGGTGTTGGCCGCACGCAGCACCAGAAGGCGCCCGGGCTCAGGGTAGTCCAGACCCCTGAGGACGACGCCGTGCACGACGCTGTACATCGCCGCGCACACGGCGATGCCGAGCGCCAGGGTGACCACGACGCCCAGCGCGTAGCCGGGGTTGCGGTGCAGCCGGCGCGCCGCGATGCGGATGTCGGAAATGAGGCTCATCGGATTCGCACTCCGGATTGGCTCCCGCGCACCATGTCGGGTTGCCCCGGCCTGCGCAGCAAGTTGCGTGCCATGGCAAGCGACTGATCCGCAGGGCGCTTGCCGCCGGGTACCTGTGCGGAAGCGGACAGCCTGGCTGTCCGCAGTGCACGGTCGTCACTCGTAGCGCAGCGCCTGGGACGGCTGCAGCCGGGCGGCGCGGCGCAGCGGCAGCCAGGTGGCCGCCGCCGCCGTGGCCACCAGCAGCAACGCCGCGGCGAGCCAGGTGGCCGGATCGACCGGGTCCACGCCGAACAGCAGGCTTTCCAGCGCGCGCGTGGCCACCCAGGCCAGCAGCGCGCCCGCCGGCAGCGCCAGCAGCAGCAATCGAGCGCCCTGCCGCAGCACCAGCGCACCGATGTGCTGCCTGGTAGCACCCAGCGCCATGCGGATGCCGAGCTCGCGCGTGCGGCCGCGCAACCAGTAGCTCATCGTGCCGTACAGGCCGCTGGCGGCGAGCAGCGCGGCCAGCGCGGCGAAGCCCGACAGCAGACCGGCAAACAGGCGCGACTGGCTCAGTCCCCGTGCGATCTGGCCTTCGAGCGTGCGCAGCCCGTACACAGCCGCTTGCGGATCCACCTGAGCTATCGTGCGCGGCAGCGCGCCGAGCACGGCGGCGACCTGTCGTGGCCCGCCTTCCACGCGCGCCATCAGCGTCATCGGCATGTGGCCGCCTCTGTGTTGGGGCAGCGCTACGTAGAACTGCGGCTGCGGTGGCTCGCGCAGGAAGCGCTGGCGAACATCACCGACGACGCCGATGACCTCTAGGCCTCCGCGTTCCTGCGCCATCGAGGTGATCCGGCCGCCGATCGGATCCACGCCGGGAAACATCTTCGCTGCGAAGGCGCGGTTCACGACCGCGACCGGCCGGGCACCGTCGTCGGCTGCCGTCAGCAGCCGCCCGCGCAGCAGCGGTACCTCCAGGAGTTCCAGCGCGCCGGCGGAGACGATATTGAAATCCGAGTTGGCCTCGACGCCCTTGGGCGCCTCGGCCACGTCCGTCTCGGCCGTGGCCCGCATGCCGCCGTTCTGCACCGGCGGGGATGTCATCCACGCCGCCGATCCTACGCCGGGCGCGGCGGCCACGCGCGCACGGATCTCTTCGAGGATGCGCAGGCGCGTGGGCTCATTCAGGCCCGGCCGCGATACCGAGACGGTCGCAGCGACCACGCCCTCGTGGCGAAATCCGGGATCGATCCGTTGCTGGTGCCACAGCGAGCGCAGCAGCAACGAGGCGCCCACCAGAAGCATCAGCGTCAGCGCGAGCTGCCCGGCCACCAGCACACCGCGGCCGCGTCTCTGCCGTGCGTCGGCCGTGCCTTGCGCGCCCCCGGCGCGCAGCCCCTCGACGACGTCCACCCGCAGCGCGCGTCGCGCTGGCGCAAGGCCCGATACCAACGCCGTCAGCGCCGCACAGCCGGCCGTGAGCAGCAGCACCCGCGGCTGCATCACGCCTCCCCATCGATCCTGCGGCAGAACGAGCCCGTCGGGCTGCAGGGCGACCACGATCTGCGCCAACGCGGCGCCGAGCAGCAGCCCCGCCACGGTGCCCACCAGCACGATCGTGAGCGTCTCCAGCGTCAGCTGCGCGATTACCGCTCGCGGTCCGGCCCCGAGGCTGATGCGCACGGCAAGCTCGCGCGCTCGCTCGGCTCCGCGTACGGCGAGCAGTCCCGCCGCATTGGCTGCAGCGATCAGCAGCACCACCAATGCCACCGCGACCAGCAACCAGGCGTTACGCTTGAGTCCCTCGGTGCCGTACGGATCGACCGCTGCGTCCCGCAGCGGCATGACCAGCGCGCCCGGCCACACCTCCTCGCCGTCGGCGTTGACACGGGCCTCCGGCGCCGCGCTCGCAACCCATGCGTTCATTGCCTGCTGCGCGGCTTCCGGCGAAACGCCCGGTGCCAGCCGCGCCACGGCGTCCAGCCAGTAGAACTCCCACAGGTCGAGGACCTGCTGCGGGAGCCGGCCGGCCATGGCCTGCGGCGCCATCGTCAACGGGATCCACAGGTCGATGCGGCCGCCCAGCGCCGGGCCTTCGAATCCGGCGGGCAGCACACCGATCACCGTGTAGGGCTGCTGCGCGATCGTGAGCGTGCGCCCGAGCGCCACGGTGTCGGCGCCGAAGCGCTCGCGCCAATAGCGGTCCGACAGCACGACGACCGGATGTTGCCCGGTTCCGGCATCGGTCTCGGGCCCGAACAGCCGCCCGCGTGCGGCCTGCACGCCCAACGTCTGGAAGAACGCACCGGAAGCCGCGCCGCCGGACACCATCTCCACGCCGCCTTCCTCGGCGGCTACGGGCAGCGTGACCCAGTCGCTGTAGGCGGCCACCGAATCGAATGGGCCCCGCAGCCGCGCGAGCTCGCGGATCCATGGATTGCTGGCATTGCTGAACCCGTCGTTGCCGCGCGTGAATACACGCACCAGCGTCTCCGCCTCGGCCACCGGCACAGGCCGGAACAGGACCAGCTGGGTCAACCCGAACATCGCCGCGTTGACGCCGATGCCCAGCGCCAGGATCAGCACCAGCAGCGCGCTCATGCCCGGCCGTACGGCCATCTGCCGCAGTGCGTGACGCAGGGGCAGCAGCTTCATCGTGATTGTCCCAATCGTGATTGTCGTCAGTTTTCCCGCAGCGCCTGCATCGGCGCCACCTGCAGCGCGCGGCGCGTGGGTACCAGCGCCGAGAGCAGCGCGACCGCGCACAGCAGCCCGAGCACCGAGGCAAAGGTCAGCGGGTCGTGTGCGGTGATTCCGAAAAGGAAGTTCGACAGCAGCTGCGCAAAGCCGAGCGCCAGCACCAGTCCGACGGCCAACCCGATGCCGAGCTGCCAGGCGCCCTGCCGCACCACCATGCGCACGATGCCGCCATCATTGGCGCCCAGCGCCCGGCGCACGCCGATCTCGCGGGTGCGCTGGCTGACCTGGTAGGCCAGCACCGCATACAGCCCGGCCGCCGCCAGCAGCACCGCAAACGCACCGAACATGCCGAACAGCGCCGCCAGCAGCCGGTGGTCGAAGGCGGCGATGTCGATCCACTCGCGCAGCGTGCGCAGCCAGTACACCGGAAGGTCGGGGTCCACGCGCTGCACCGCCGCGCGAACGCCCTCGGCCATTGCATACGGATCGCCGTCGGTGCGCACCGCGAAGCTCAGGAAGCGCGTGGGCGCCTGTGCGAACGGCCGGTAGATGATCTGGGTATCGACGTCATCGCCGTTCTGCGGTACGTGCGGGACCACGCCGACCACGGTGACCAGGGGGCGGTCGGGCTGGTCCGGGGCGCCGAAGCGCAGGCGCTTGCCCAGTGGATCCTCGCCCGGCCACCAGCGCTCGGCAGCCGTGGTCGACACCAGCGCGACCTGCGGCTTGCCGGCGATATCGCCGGAGTCGAACATGCGGCCGCGCAGCAGCGCAATCCCGAGCGTATCGAAATATCCCGCGTCGGCGCTGACGGTGCCCGCGAACGGAAGTGTCTCGCCGTCCGGTGCCGGCTGCCCGTCCAGCTCCATCTGGCTGCCGCCGTTGAAGGAAAACGGGATCGAACTGGTGATGGCGGCAGAGCGCGCGCCCGGCACCGCCGCCAGCTCGCGCTGCAGCGAATCGGCGAAATCCACCAGGGCCGCGTCGTCCGGGTAGGCGCCTTCGAACAGGCCCATGCGGCCGCTCAGCACGCCCTCGCTCACGAATGGCAGGTCGATGCGCTGGCGCTCGATGACGCTGCGCACGGTCAGGCCGGCGGTCGCCAGCAGCACCACGCACAGTGCGATCTCCACGGTCGTGAGTCCGCGCCCGACCCGCCCGCCGCCGAGCGCACCGGACCCGCCCTCGCGCATCCCCTGGGCGTCGGCCCCGCGCGCCGCGCGCCACGCCGGCCAGAGCCCCGCGAGCACTGCAGCGAGCAATCCCACACCCAGCGCAAACAGCACGCTGAGTGCGTCCACGCGCATTTCGGTCATCCAGTACGGAGGAGGATCTTCGCTGCTGCGGATGGCCTCCATGGTCAGTTCGCCGCCGATCTGCGCCAGCGCGAAGCCGATGGCCGCGGCCGTCAGGCAGATCAGCAAGGCCTCCGACAGCCCGGCCACGACCAGCCGGCCGCGACTGGCGCCCACCGCGCTGCGGATGGCGCTCTCGCGCGAGCGCCGGGAGGCGCGCGCGACCATCAGGTTGGCGACGTTGGCGCAGGCGATCAGCAGAACCAGCAGCACCGACGCGAACATCGTTCCCATGATGCGTCGCGTCTGTGGACTGAAGAACTCCTCCTGGTAGGGCTTGACGTCGACCCGGTCGACGAACATCGGCTGCGGGTCGGCGGCGTTGATCCGATCCAGCAGCGCGTCCAGTTCCTGCGCTATCCGGGCCACCCCGACGCCCTCGCGCGGCAGGCCGAACACCTCCAGCGTCGGCGCCTCGCGGCGCGCACCGCTGTAGCCGGTGTCGATCGGAATCCAGACGTCGTTGACGATCGGAAACGCGAAGCCCGGCGGCATCACGCCGGCCAGTGTCGCATCGCGGCCGTTCACCCGCATCGTGGTCCCGATCGCGTCGCGGTCGCCACCGAAACGTTCCTGCCAGACGCTATGGGCGATCACGACCTTCAGCGCGGCGCCGGGCTCGTCGTCGCCGGCAGCGAAGCCGGGGCCGAGAATCGGCTTCACGCCCAGTGCGGCGAAGGCGCCGGCACTGACGAACGCACCGTTGTAGCGCTCCGGGCGATCATCGCCGCTGAGGTTGATGGTGCCGGTGGAGAACGCTTCCAGCGAGTGCAGGCTGGTCTGCGAGCGCCGCATCTGGAGCCAGTCCGGCAGCGGCACCTCGATGCTTTCCATCTGCGTGCGGCTGTTGGCGTACTCCATGTGCACCAGGTCGACGCCGTTGGGAAACGGAGGCGGCCGCATGCCGAAGGACTGGATCGCCCCGAACATGTACATCGCCAGTCCCAGCCCGACGCTGAGCATCAGCACCGCGGTCAGCGTGAACCACGGACTGCGCAGCAGGCTGCGCCACGCGAACCGGATTTCCTGCAGCAATGCCGTGCCCATCTCAGACCTCCCAGGTCCGGTACCGTCAGTCGTGACGCAGCGCTTCCATCGGCTGCAGGTGCAGTGCCCGTACCAGCGGCAGCGCAATTGCCAGCAGCGCCATCAGTGCAAACACCAGCAGCACCGCCGTCAGCGCCAGCGCATCGCCGCCGCCGATGCCGAAGAGCATCTCGCCCAGTGCCAGCGAGGCGAGCTGGCCCAGCGCCAGCCCGGCTCCGGCGCCGATCAGCAGCCACACGGCCGTGCGCCGAAGCAGGCTGGCGGCGATGGCGGTACCGCTGGAACCCAGCGCCTTGCGCAGCCCGAACTCGCGTACCCGGCGCTCGACCTGGAAGGCCAGCACGCCGTACAGGCCCGTCGCCGCAAGCAGCAGCGCCAGCAGTCCGAGCGCCGTGGCGGCGCTGGCCAGGATCTTCTGCGGCAGGATCGAGAGCGCGGCCGAGGACTCGAAGCTGTGCACCGGCGGTGGCGGCACCCCGGGCAGCAGGGTACGCATCTCCTGCTCCAGCGCCTGGCGCACGACGCCGGCACCGCCACGCGCGTGCACCATCATGGCGAACTCCGTGCGCGGCCACTGCGGCGCGGCGAGGAAGGCGAACGCGCGGCCCTGGTCCGCCAGCGAGGCGTAGCGGCCGTCGGGCACGACCCCGACGATACGGACACGGTCCCACTGCTCGCCGTAGCCGAGTTCGAACTCGCGGCCCACGGCATCCTGCTCGCCATACAACCGACGCGCGAAGGTCTGGTTGATGACCGCGGCGCGGTCGCCCCCGGCGGCATCGCGCAGGTCGATCGGGCGGCCTTTCACCGGCAGCGCGAACACGTCGAAGAAGCCCTCGCCGACGGTGTTGACATCGACCCCGAACCCGTCGGTTTCACCTGGCGCACGCCCGCTGCCGTATCCCAGACGGCTCATCGTCAGCGGAACCACGGACGCGAAGCTGGCCCGCTCGATCCCCGGATACTGTTCCAGCCGGTCGCCGAGCTGCTCGAGCACGCGCGTGCCCGCCGCCGAATCCATGTTTGTGGGCGTGAGGTCGACATCGGCCGTATAGACCTCCTCGACGCGGAATCCGGTCTCGATGGCGTCGGCCGCGTCCAGCGCCCGCAGCACCAGCGCCGCCATCAGCAGCAACGCCACCGTCAACGCGGCCTGGAACGCGAGCAGGCCGTGCCGGACATGCTGGCGCTGTACCCGACCGCCGACCAGCGCCGCCTCACGGCCGGGCGCCGCGGCCGACACGCGCAGCGCCGGAAGCAGGCCGAAGCCCATCGCCAGGACGAGCGTGGTACCCAGGCAGAACAGCACGACGCGGTAGTCGAAGGCCAGCGTGAGGTCGATCGGGAACGGCGTGGGCAGGGGCAGCACATTGAGCAGGCCACGTCCGGCCAGCACCAGTGCGAGCGCAAGCAAGCCGGCGCACAGCGCCACCAGCAGCGCTTCGAAAAAGAGCTGCAGCGCGACCCGGCCGCGTCCGGCGCCGAGCACGCTGCGCATCCCCAGTTCGCCGCCGCGCGCCTCGCCCTGCGCCAGCAGCACGCCGGCCAGGTTGGTGCAGGCCAGCGCAAGGATCGCGCCGCACAGCACGAACAGTGCCCCGGCCAATATGCCCAGCAGCCGCTGTGCACCCTGCGGCAACGGCCGCAACGGCGCCGCGGCGAAGCTGACCTCCCGATTGCTGATCGGAAAGGTCTCGGAAAGCACGGTGCCGAGAGCGCGCAGCTCCTCGTTGACCTGGTCCAGTGTCGTATCTGCTGCAACGCGTGCACCCAGATGCAGCGAGCGCGCCTGGCGCGACTCACGGTCGCCGATCCGGCCGATCGACATCGCCTCGGCCATGCTCAGCGGCACGTAGAAGTCCGGTGCGATCGCGGCGATGTGGCCCCTGAACTCCGGTGCGGTCACGCCGATCAGCGTGTAGACGCTGCCGTTGAGCGCGACCTTGCTTCCAATCGCAGCCGGATCGCCGTCGAACAACCGCACAAAGGCGCCATGACTGGCTACCACCACAGGATTGCCCCCCGGCGCGGTGTCGTGCACCGGCGAGATCAGCGCGCCGTGCGCAGCCCCGGGCCCGAGCGCCTCGAAGTAGTCGCCCGAGACCAGCAGCGCGATGGTGCGCACCGGATCGCCGGTGACGGTCGCGTAAGCCGGACCCATGCGCCAGGCATAGACCTTGTCCAGCGTGCGCACCCGCTCGCGCAGGTCGAAGAAGTCCGGATAGGAAAAGGTGTCGAAGCCGCCGTCGCGGCTCAGGCGCCCGACCTCGACCAGCGGCTGCGCCGAGTGTATGCCGGGCACCGGCCTGAGCATGAGCGTGTTGACCGCCATGAACACCAGTACGGCGGCAGCCAGACCCAGCCCGAGCGCGGCCGTGCCGAGCAGCAGGAAGCCGGGACGACGCACGAGGTGGCGCGCGGCATGGCGAAACTCGGTCAGCAGCATTCCGGGGCCCTCCTGGTCATTAATAACGCAGTGCGGTGAGCGGGTCGATGCGGGTGGCATGGCCTGCCCCCCGGCCCGTGTGGCTGGCTGCTTCAGACGTTCGCGCGATCGTCGCGGGTGCGCGAAATCTGCTGGTCGATGCGCGCGTCTTCCTCCTTGCGCAGGCGGTGCAGCGTCTCCTCGTCGACCACGCGCCCGTCGAACATGAACACCTTGCGTTCGGCGAAATCGGCGTAGCGCGGGTCGTGGGTGACCATGCAGATGGTGGCGCCGCCGCGGTGCAGCTCGTCGAGCAGCGCCATGACGGCCTCGCCGTTCTTGGAATCGAGGTTTCCGGTGGGTTCGTCCGCGAGCAGGATCGAGGGCTGGCCGACCAATGCGCGGGCGACCGCGACCCGCTGCTGCTGGCCGCCCGAGAGCTGCGAGGGATAGTGCTTGATCCGGTGCGCCATGCCCACGCGCTCGAGCGCCGCCATCACGCGGTCGCGGCGCTCGGACTTGGAAACGCCGTCACGATAGGTCAGCGGCAGTTCGACGTTCTCGAACACGGTCAGGTCGCCGATCAGGTTGAAGGCCTGGAAAATGAAGCCGATCTCGCGGTTGCGGATGCGCGCACGCTCGGACGGCCCGATATCCTGCACCGGCACACCATTGAGTTCGTACGATCCGGAGGTCGACGTGTCCAGCAGGCCCAGGATCGACAGCAGCGTGGATTTGCCGCAGCCTGAAGGGCCGGAAATCGACACGTACTCGCCCTTGGCGATGTTGAAGTGGACGCCGGCGAGGGCGTGGGTCTCGACTTCGTCGGTGTAGAACACCTTGGCGATGCTTTCGAGCTTGATCAGCGGTTGTGTCATGTCGGCGGCCCGTGTTGTCGGTGTTGGTTCAAGGTGCTTGTCAAGAGCGTTCAGTTGACCTGCAGCCGGTCGTAGTCGTCCCACTGCGAGGTGTCCGAAAGGATGATCTGGTCCCCTGGCTCCAGGCCCTTGCGGACCTCGATCAGGCTGACCGAGGCACGACCGAGCCGGACCGGAACGCGGTGGGCGATGCCCGAGTCCGGATCGAGCCGGAACAGGCGGACCTCGGCGTCGGGCTGCCCATACGCAGGACGACCCACGTACAGCACGTCCTCGAGCCTTTCGATCTGGATCGTCCCGTCCACGCTCAGGTCGGGGCGCGCCCCTGGCGGCAGCGTACCCTCGAGCGCCACATCGACCAGCACCGTGCCGTTCTGCACGGCCGGATCGATCCGGGTCACGCGCCCGGGCACCACGCCGTTGCGGGTGTCGACGTTCACGCTCTGGCCCAGGGCGACATCCTTGACCTGCGTTTCCGGGATACGGAGCTCGGCCATCAGCTCGTCGGGTTTGGCCACCCGCGCCAGATTGGTGCCGGGGACGACCTGCTGGCCGGCTTCGACCGGGACCTGCTGCAGCACCCCGGCGATGCCGGCGGTGACCTGCAATGCCTCGGCCTGGCGCCGGCGCAGGGCGGCGGTGCTGCGAAGCTGGTCCGTGCGCGCACGGTCGGCCGCCAGCTGCGCGGCCATGGTCTGCTCGAACTTGGCGATGCGCTGGTGCTCGATGTCCAGACGTACCTTGTACTGGTTGGCCGCCAGTTCCGAGCGCCGGTACTGGATTCTCGGGATGATCCCCTTCTGTGCGAGTTCGCGCTCGGCCTCGACCTGGAGGCGCGCGGACTCGTAGTCGGCCTCGACCGAAGCCAGGTTGGCGCGCTGGTCCAGTAGCTGGCTCTGCAACTCCATGCCGCGCGCGACCAGGTCGGCCTCGGCGGCAGTCAGCGCCGCCTCGGCCGCGAGCTGCTGCTCCACGACCTCGGGATTGCTCAGCTCCAGGATCACGGTATCGGCCTCCACGGCCGCTCCGGGCCTGGCGACGATGCGTTCCACGCGCGCGGCCGTGGTGGCCGCGATCCAGCGGATCTCACGAGGCACCAGCGTGCCCGGGCCACGCACCTCGCGCAGCATCTGGCCGCGCTTGACGGTGTCCAGCCAGAGACTGGCGCGATCGACGCTGGGCGCCGCCGGATCGAGCCTGGCCACGCCGATGCCCGCCGCGATCACGGCCATCACGGCAAGCGCGCCGATGCCGATCTGGCGGCGGCGCTTGCGGAGTTTCAGGTCGGTGCGCTGGATATCCATCGCCCCATCTGCAGCAAGCTCCGTGCCATGGACCATGCAGCGCCTATCCTGCTGATTCCATGGCGATTGCGTCCCCTCCACGCCGGCGCAGGTTGTTCGGCGCCGAACGCGGCGTCCGGAAGCGGACAGCGCCGGCAACCGGCACAATGTCGCCCCATGCCACCCTCGAGCTTCTTCTGGTACGACCTGGAGACCTTTGGCCGCGATCCGCGGCGCACCCGCATCGCGCAGTTCGCGGGGCGCCGGACCGACGCCGGGCTCGAGCCCGTGGGCGAGCCGCTGGTGCTGTACGCACGCCCGGCCGACGACCTGCTGCCGGCGCCCGAGGCGGTGCTGCTGACCGGGATCACGCCGCAGCACTGCCTGCGCCATGGCGTCAGCGAGGCTGAGCTGCTCGCGCACATCCACGAGGCGATGACCGAGCCCGGCACCTGCGCCGCCGGCTTCAACAGCCTGCGTTTCGACGACGAGTTCCTGCGTTTCGGCTTCTACCGCAATTTCTTCGACCCCTACGAGCGCGAGTGGCGCAACGGCAATTCGCGCTGGGACCTGCTGGATCTGGCGCGACTGACCCATGCCCTGCGGCCGGAGGGCATTCATTGGCCGCTGCGGAAAGATGGCGCCCCCAGCTTCCGCCTGGCGGACCTGTGCGCGGCCAACGGCATCGACTGTGGCCGCGCCCACGATGCGCTGGTGGACGTGGATTCGACGATCGCCCTGGCCCGCCTGGTCCGCGCCGTGCAACCGCGCCTGTTCGACTACTACCTGGGCCTGCGCGACAAGCGCGCGGCTGCCGCACTGCTCGACGTCGCCGGCAGCGACCCGGTCGTGCACATCTCCGGGCGCTTCGCGGCGACGCGCCGCTGCGCAGCCGCGATCCTGCCGCTGGCCGTGCACCCGCTGATCTCCAACCGGATGATCTGTTTCGACCTGGAGTCCGACCCGTCCGAACTGCTGGCGGCCGATGCCGAGGCCATCGCCGAGCGGTTGTACGTACCGGGCGCGGACCTGCCCGAGGGCATGCAGCGCTTCGCGCTCAAGGACGTGCACCTGAACCGCGTACCGGCCCTGGTCGCCTGGCGTCATCTGCGGAACGAGGACTTCGAGCGGATGCAGATCGATGCCGAGCGCGTGCTGGCCCACGCGGCGGCCCTGCGCGCCTCGGGCACGGTGGCCGCCGCCGTACGCGATGCCTATGCGATCGCGCGCCCGGCAGCGGCGGCGGCGGACGCCGACCAGGCGCTCTACGAGGGCTTCCCCGACGAGCGCGACCGCGCGCGCTTCCCCACGATCCGCAGCGCGCCGGCAACCGAACTGCGCCGATACGAGGCCCAACTCAAGGATCCGCGTTACCGGGAACTGCTGTTCCGCTACCGTGCCCGCAACCATCCGGACAGCCTGGATGCGGGCGAACGCGGACGCTGGGACGCCTACCGGCGCCTGCGTCTGGGCGGCGATGCGGACCTGTCCGAGTACAGTTTCGAAACCTACCGCCGGGAGATCGACAGGCTGCGCCGCGACGACCCCGCACCGGGTCCGCGCCAGGCCCTGCTCGATGCCCTGGAGGACTGGGGATGCCGACTGGAGGCCGACCTGTGAGCCGATACTTCGACGAGGATGCATTCGCCTTCTTCCGCGCGCTGGCCCGCAACAACAACCGGCCATGGTTTCACGCCCACAAGGCCCGCTACCTGTCCGCCGTGCGCGATCCGTTCCTGCGGCTGATCGCCGATCTTGCCGGTCCGCTGGCGCAGCTCGCACCGCATTTCCGCGCCGATCCGAAGCCGGTCGGCGGCTCGCTGTTCCGGATCCAGCGCGACACCCGCTTCGCCGCCGACAAGAAGCCATACAAGACCTGGGCGGGCGCCCGCTTTCCGCACGCACGCGCACGCGAGGTGCCGGCTCCGTCGTTCTACCTGCACCTGGAGCCCGGCCGCTGTTTCGTCGGCGCCGGGCTGTGGCATCCGGAACCTGCCGTTCGCCGTCGCGTCCGCGAGTTCATGGTCGACAACCCCGGCGCCTGGAGCGCCGTCACGGCGGCGCCGGCATTCCGCCGGCGGTTCGCGCTGGACGGGGACTCGCTGAAGCGTCCACCCCGCGGGTACCTGCCCGACCATCCCCTCATCGAAGACCTGAAGCGCCAGGACTTCGTGGCCACGCGCGCGCTGGACGACGCGCTTTTCACGGGCCCGCGCCTGCTGCGCGGCACCGTGAGCTCGTTCCAGGGGCTGGCCCCCTTCGTCGACTACCTGTGTGCGGCGCTGGACCTGGAACTGTAGGTCGCCGCCAGCACCCGCACGTGCAGGGTGCGCGCGCGGATCGGGGCGATGCCGCGATCCGCAATGACGCCTGAACCGGGAGCCCGCGCAGGCCGGCCCGTGCCGCTGGCACGCCCCCTGCTTCATGTCTCCAGCACGTCGCGTGCGCTATCAACGTGCCCAATCCATCGGCACCGGTACGCTAAGGAGGCATGCACATGAAAATCCTGAATCCGACCACCGCGATCGGTGCGGCCCTGTTCGGTACGGCCCTGTTCGGTACGGCCATGGTCGCTTCTGCCGAAACGGTCGTATTGAACGACGCCGGCGCCCCGGACCAGACCGTGATCGTCGAGCAGCACCACCCCGACACCGCGATGGTGCCCACCGCCGGCACCAGCGGCTTTTCCGAGGGCGCGACCGCATCGGCCGCCCAGCGTGCGTTCCGTGCACAGGACGGCGATGGCGACGGCGGCATCAGCCAGTCGGAGGCCGAGGGCAGCCTGGCCGCCCATTTCGCCGCCTACGACATCAACGGCAACGGTTCAATCGACGCCAACGAGTTCCAGTCCTGGTACGCGGCCCGCGGGCGCTGAACCCGGCGCCCCGGGGGACCGGCCGCCGCTTTCGCCGGCCCAGGTCTCACCCCGGCGGCCACTGCAACCTGCGTCCGGCCAGCAGGTGCAGGTGGATGTGGTACACGCTTTGCCCGCCGTCGCGGTTGCAGTTGATCACGACGCGGTAGCCATCCTCGGCGAAGCCTTCGCGCCGGGCATAGGCGGCCGCGGCCAGCACCAGCCTGCCGACCAGCCCGGCGTCCTCCGGTTGCAGGTCGTCGAGGGTCGCGATCGCGCGTTTGGGCACGAACAGCACGTGCACCGGCGCTTTCGGGTCCACGTCCTTGAAGCCGAGCACCTCCTCGTCGTCATGGACGATCTGCGCCGGGATCTCGCCGGCGATGATTTTGGAGAATATCGTTTCGGCCATGTCCGCTTCCTGTCGACTTCGGAAGCAAGAGCATACCGCGGCCCTACTCTGCGCTGCGGCGTGATCCGAACGCGTGCGCCAGGGTGCCGCGGTCCACGTACTCGAGCTCGCCGCCCAGCGGCACGCCGTGCGCCAGGCGGGTGGCCTGCACGCCGCGCGTGCGCGCGATCTGCGCAAGGTAATGCGCGGTGGCCTCACCTTCGACGGTGGGATTGGTGGCGATGATGAGCTCCGCGATGGCCTCGTCCGCGAGCCGCCTGGAAAGCAGTTCGAGCCCCAGTTCCGCGGGACCGATGCCGTCCAGCGGCGACAGGCGGCCGTGCAGGACGAAGTAGCGGCCGCGGAACCCGGTGGCCTGCTCGATCGCCAGCAGATCCGCCGGCGACTCCACCACGCACAGGACCGACCCGTCGCGCACCCCGCCGCTGCAGATGGCACAGGTTTCGGTTTCACTGAAATTGCGGCAGCTGCGGCAATGGCCCACCCGCTCCATCGCCTGCGCCAGCACGCGAGCGAGCGCCCGGCCGCCCTCGCGCTCGCGCTCGAGCAAGTGGTAGGCCATGCGCTGTGCCGACTTCTGCCCGACGCCCGGTAGGCAGCGCAGGGACTCGATGAGCTGGTCGATCAGGGGCATCAGAACGGCAGGTTCATCCCCGGCGGCAGCGGCATTCCGGCCGTGGCCTGTTTCATGCGCTCGGCCGTGGCCTCGTTGGCCTTGTTCAGCGCGTCGTTGAAGGCGGCCGCTACCAGGTCCTCGAGCATTTCGGTGTCCTGGCCGATGCGTCCGCTGTCGATGCGCACGCTGCGCACTTCCATGCGCCCGGTCATGGTGACGCTGACCAGGCCGCCGCCGGCCTGTCCGGTCACTTCCAGCTGGGCCAGCTCCTCCTGTGCCCGGCGCATGTTCTCCTGCATCTTCTGCGCCTGCTGCATGATGTTTCCGATCGATCCTCGCATCTCAACCCTCGTCGTAAGGTCGTATGGAATCGGGTACCGGCCGCGCGCCGTAGCCGTCGATCAGGCGACGCACGCCCGGGTCCGCCAGGAAAGTCTCCTCGGCTTCGGCCTGGCGCCGTGCGCGTTCGGCGTTGTCGCGATCCACGAGCCGCTCGCCGGCTTCTCCGCCGCCGGTCACGAAGTGGATGAGCGGGCGCTCGCCCAGCGCATCGCCCAGTTCGTCGGCAAGCTGATCGACCAGGGACGGAACCTTCAGATGCTCGTGGGTGGGCGGCAGCGAGAGCTTCAGCGCGCCGCCCTGGAATCCGGCGAATCCGGCGTGGGCGGCGAGCTCGCGGACCGGCCCGCGCAGCCCCAGCCCGGATACGATGTCCAGCCAGGCCGCGTTGTCCGGCAACGGGACCGGCGCTGGCCGGGACGCCTCCGCACGGGTCACCGGCGGCTCCGGGACCGGGTCGGTGTCCGCGACCGATCGCGTCGCTGCGGCGGGCCCGTGTGGATTCGCAGCCGCTTTTTCGGGCGCGCGCTCGATCGGAGTGGCCGGTCGGCCGGCAACCGCGGGCGCAGTCGCGTTCTCGCGGCTCCCCGATGGCCGGGGCCTGAACGCAAGCATGCGCAACAGCGCCATCTCGAATCCGGTGCGCCGGCTGGGCGCCTGCGGCAGATCGCGGCGACCGGTCAGCACCATCTGGTACCACAGCTGCACCAGTTCCGGCGAACTGGCTGCGGCGATGCGCTGCACCGCAGCGGACTCGTCCGGCGGCTCCGCCCCAGGGACCAGCTGCGCCAGCTGGACCGCGTGCAGCAGCGACCCGAGCTCCTCGAGCGCGGCATCGAAATCGGGGGAAAAACCGGCGAACTCCTCGACCTGCGCCAGCAGTGCCCGGCCGTCGCCGCCGGCTAGCGTCTCCAGCAATCCAGCCACGCGCCCGCGGTCGACCGTACCGAGCATGGCGCGCACGTCGGCCTCGCGGACCCGGCCCGAGCCGTAGGCGATCGCCTGGTCGAGCAGGCTGAGGCCATCGCGCAGGCTGCCGTCCGCGGCACGCGCCAGCAACGCGATCGCGGCCGGTTCGGTCTGGATCCCTTCCGCGGCGACGATCGTCTCCATCTGTCCGGAGATCTGGTCCTGCGTCAGCCGCCTGAGATTGAACTGCAGGCAGCGCGAGAGCACGGTGGCCGGCAGTTTCTGCGGGTCGGTGGTCGCAAGCAGGAACTTCACGTGAGCGGGCGGCTCCTCCAGGGTCTTGAGCAGCGCATTGAAGGCGTTCCTGGAGAGCATGTGCACCTCGTCGACCAGGTACACCTTGTAGCGGCCGATCGTGGGCATGTACTGCGCGTTCTCGATCAGCTCGCGCACGTCGTCCACACCGGTGTTGCTGGCCGCGTCGATCTCGATCAGGTCCACGAACCGGCCGGCGTCCACGGCCTTGCAGATCGCGCATTCGCCGCAGGGCTCGGCGCTGACGCCGCGCTCGCAGTTCAGGCTCTTGGCGAAGATGCGCGCAATGGTGGTCTTGCCCACGCCGCGGGTCCCGGTGAACAGGAAGGCATGGTGCAGACGTCCGCTCGCCAGCGCATTGCCGAGCGCGCGCACCACGTGCTCCTGGCCGACCAGTTCGGCAAAACGCCGCGGCCGCCACTTGCGGGCAAGTACGAGATAGGACATCGACCGGATCGGAAACTGCGGATCAACCCCGATTGTGCCATGTCCGCCCCGCCCCGGCGGAGCATCGGTACACGGTAGGAGCGGCCGTTGGCCGCGATCCGGCCAGGCTGCGCGGCTGCAAGAGGCGGCGGCCCCCGCCAGCGGATCTCCGGCGCCCGAGTCGGCCGGTACCGTTGCTCCCTTCCGGGCCTGGCGGAGTTTCCGGCTTATCGTCGCGAAGGCGCCGACGGGAGCCACCATGGATCGGATGGATTCGGTCCGGATGGCGGAGAGGGAGGGATTCGAACCCTCGATACGGGTATAAGCCGTATACACACTTTCCAGGCGTGCTCCTTCAACCACTCGGACACCTCTCCGCACGCCTGCGGACCTCCGGCGCGGGCGCCGGACGGTGCATCCATGCACCGCCCCGCAGACCGCGGCGAACCGTGGCCTGCGCGGGGGCGGCAAGCTTAATGGCCGGGGCGCGGCCATACAAGTCGGGCGCGCCTGCGGCGTTCAGGGAACCTCTGAACCGGTTCAGAGGTTCGCGCGCCAGGG
>DASRZM010000093.1:0-14232 GCA_035686365.1 Lysobacteraceae bacterium
CCGGAACTGTTCAGCGAGCGCCGCCGCCCGACGATGTCGCAGATCCTGCTGCGCGCCGGCATGGTCAACTCCGACGCCACCACGCGGCGCTGGAGGCAGCTGGCCAACCGCATCATCCGCGTGTCGATGCCCGATGTGGGCCTGCTCGAATGGACCGCCTTCGACCGCGTGATCGAAGCCGGCTACCACGCCACCATGCTGGCCCTGGAGCGGGAAGCGGCTGCGCCCTCGGAGTGAGCGGCGCTGCGCGGGGGGTGCGCCGCGCGCCGGCCCCGGCTCAGCGCACGATCCGCCGCACGATGAAGTCCGGCAGCCCGCGGTACGGCGGCCGCAGCAGGTCCACCGCCGACCAGCGCGCCTGGTAGAACACCGACTTGAGCTTGCTGAAGGCCAAGAATCCCTCGCGCCCGTGGTAATGCCCCATCCCGCTTGCGCCCACCCCACCGAACGGCAGCGCATCGACCCCGTTGTGCAGCAGCGTGTCGTTGACCGTGACGCCGCCCGAGACCGTGTGCGCCAGCACCTTGCCCACGAAGCGCCGGTTGTGCTCGAAGTGGTACAAGGCCAACGGACGCCCGCGCGCATTGATGTACTCCAGCGCATCGTCCAGCGTGGTGTATCCGACCACCGGCAGCACCGGCCCGAAGATCTCCTCGCGCATCAGTGCGCAGTCGGCCGGCGCATCGAGCACGACGGTGGGTGCGATGACGCAGCCCAGGTCGGCCCCCGGCGGCGAGTCGACCAGCTCCACGATCCGCGCCCCGCGCCCGCGTGCCTCCTCGAGCCAGCCACGCAGGCGCCGGTACTGCGCCGGGTTGATGATCCGCGTGTAGTCGGAATTGCCGGCCAGCTCCGGATAGCGCCGCGACACCTCACGGCGCAGCGCCGCCACCAGCGCCTGGCAGCGCTCGCGCGGGGCCAGCACGTAATCCGGCGCGATGCAGGTCTGCCCGGCATTGAGCCACTTGCCGGTGGCGATGCGCGCGGCCGCCCGCGCCAGCGGGTAGTCGCGGCCGAGCAGGGCCGGCGACTTGCCGCCCAGCTCCAGCGTCACCGGCGTGAGATTCTGCGCCGCCGCCGCCATCACCTTGCGGCCCACCGCCGTGGACCCGGTGAACAGCAGGTGGTCGAACGGCAGCGCCGAAAACGCCTGCGCCACGTCCGGCCCGCCCAGCACCGTGGCCACGCGATCGTCCGGGAATACCGAGGCCAGCAGCTCGCGCAGGAACAGCGCCGTGTGCGGTGTGTGCTCGGAGGGCTTGAGCATCACGTGGTTGCCGGCCGCGATCGCCGTGACCAGCGGAATCAGTGCCAGGTTGACCGGGTAGTTCCACGGCGCGATCACCCCGACCACGCCCAGCGGCTGCACCTGCACCTCGGCGCGGCCGGGCCAGAAGCGCCAGCCCACCGGGCGCCGCTGCGGCCGCATCCACCCGCGCAGGTGCACGCGCAGGTCGTCGATGGCCGAGAGCACCGTCATGCCGTCGGTGAGCAGGCTCTCGTGCCGCGAGCGCAGCCCGAAGTCCGCATGGATGGCCTCGACCATTGCCTCGAGGCGCCCGCGCAGCGCCTTGCGCAGCGCGCTGAGGTCGCGCTGCCGCTGCGCGTAGTCCGGCACCCGGGTCGCCTGCGCCCGGCGCAGGCGCGCCAGCGTGGGCTCGAGCTGGTCCAGCGGCGTGGCGGGCGTGTCCATGGCGACAGTGTAACGGCACGCGGACAGCGGCAAGGCGGTGGGCCGGGCCCAGGGCACAAAGGCAACGCCGGCGGGTGCGTGGGGTGGGATGCGCTGGCCCCGGGTCGCAGATCCCCGGGATGGATCCCGTCGTCGGATTCAACACCGTTAGCGGTGTTGGAGCCAAATGCACAACGCAGTCCGGTCGGGTGTATGGCTGAAGTATGCTGATTCCGGTTACCAGCCCCGATGCAACAGGAGCGTATCGACATGAACCCGGCGCAAGTTCCGTACCTGAAATCCTGGTTCCTGTTTTTCGTGATCGCTACCATCGGCGGCATCGTCGTGGGAGCGATCGTCGGCGGCGCGCTGGGGTTCGCCCTGGGTGCCGCGGGCGTGGCATTGACCACCATCCCGATCGTGACGGCCGCGGTGGGTTTCGTGCTGTCGCTGCCGATTTCGTACTACAGCTTCAAGTGGTCGGTCGGACGCTACATCGTGGCGCCCGTGCTGTCCGGACGCGGCGAGTAGCGTCGGTTCTGGAAACACGAGGGCCACCGCCAACGATCGTGCGAAGTTGGCGCGGCACCCGGGACCCGGACGTGTCGTGAGCGAACCCCGGCTGCGGCCGCTCCCGTACAATCCGCGCATGCACACTCTCAGGCCCTACCTCGACCGGTCTCCGCGCCTGGGCACGCGCGTGTACGTGGATCCGGCCGCCACCGTGATCGGCGATGTCGAACTCGGCGACGACGTTTCGGTGTGGCCGGGCACAGTGATCCGCGGCGACGTCAACCACATCCGCATCGGTGCCCGTACCAACGTGCAGGACGGCACCGTGATCCACGTCACCCACGAGGGGCCGTACACACGGCCGGGCGGCTATCCCACGATCATCGGCGCCGACGTCACCATCGGCCACTCGGCGGTGGTGCACGCCTGCGAGCTCGGCGACGCGGTGCTGATCGGCATGCACGCCACGCTGCTCGACGGCGTGGTGGTGGAGAAGCACGGCTTCGTCGGCGCCGGTGCCATGGTGCCGCCGGGCAAGCGCGTGGGCAGCGGCGAGCTGTGGCTGGGCAATCCGGCGCGCCGCGTGCGCAGGCTCACCGATGCCGAGGTCGAGGCGCTGTACTACAGCGCCGGGCATTACGTGAAGCTCAAGGACCGGTATCTGGCGATGACGCCGGAGCTGGCTCAAGGGAAGGTCTGAGCAAGTCCATCCTGGACCCTTCGACAGGCTCAGGACAGGCTTGCTCAGACTCGCCGAGTCCGGCCGGAGAGGGGACTTGCCCGGAGTGCGTTGGGGTCAATCACCGGTGGCCAGGGCGGGGGCGCGGGACCTGAGCGAGTCATGGACCGCGTCGGTGTCCGGGCGCTTGCCGTGCCAGCGTTCGAAGGCTTCGGCGGCCTGCTCGACCAGCATGCCCAGACCATCGAAGGCGTGCTGCGCGCCGGCGCTGCGGGCCCAGGCCAGGAAGCCGTGCGCGACCTCGCCGTAGTTGAGGTCGTAGCACAGGCAGCGGGCGCCCACCAGCGAGTACGGCAGCGCGAAGCCCGGCGTTTCGTCGCGGCCGGCGCTGGTGGCGTTGACGATCAGGTCGAAGTTGCCGGCCTCGCCCAGCTTGTCCCAGTACCGCGTGTGCACGCCCGCGGGGTCGCCGATGGCATCGGCCAGGCGGTCGGCGCGCTCGGCCGTGCGGTTGCTGATGATCAGCTCCGAGACGCCGGCCGCGTGCAGCGCCGGGGCGACGCCGTGGGCGGCGCCGCCGGCACCCAGCAGCAGGGCCCGGCGGCCGCGCACGTGCACGCGGTGGCGGTCGGCCAGGTCGCGCATGAAGCCCACGCCGTCGGTGTTCTCCCCGTGCCAGCCGCCGTCCACGCGCGTGAGCATGTTGACCGCACCGGCAATGCGCGCGGCCTCGCTGACCTGCGCGCACAGGTCCAGCGCCAGCTCCTTCAGCGGCAGGGTGACATTGGCGCCGCGGCCGCCGCGCGCAGCGAAGGCCGCAAGCCGCTCGGCGAACTGCGCCGGGGTGGCGTCGATCGCCTCGTACTCCAGCACGATGCCGGACTGATGGGCGAACTCGCCATGGATCCACGGCGACTGCGAATGGGCGATCGGGTGTCCGAAGACGGCGAACAGCGCGGCGGCGTCATTCATGGCGTTGTGGGCGCGATCGAAGTCAAGGCTAGCTTAACGCGCGCGGCGCAGGCGGTGCGCGGACTGGGGCCGCGCCTGTGTCGCAAGGCTGCGGCGAGGGGGTGTAGGAGCAGCCGTTGGCCGCGATCGGCAAGCCCCGCGCATTCCGGCAATTCGGTCGCGGCCAACGGCCGCTCCTACGGAGGATGCGATTTCGGGAGATCAGGACTCGCTGAGCCAGCGGGCAGCGTCCAGGGCGTAGTAGGTCAGGATGGCGTCGGCGCCGGCGCGGCGGATGGCGGTGAGGGCTTCGAGCACGCAGGCGCGCTCGTCCAGCCAGCCGTTGCCGGCGGCGGCCTTGAGCATCGCGTACTCACCGCTGACCTGGTAGACGAAGGTTGGCGCCCCGAAGGCATCCTTCACCCGGCGCACGACGTCCAGGTACGGCAGCCCGGGCTTGACCATGACCATGTCGGCGCCCTCGGCCAGGTCCAGCGATACCTCGCGCAGCGCCTCGTCGGAATTGGCCGGATCCATCTGGTAGGTGTACTTGTTGCCCTTGCCCAGCGCGCCGGCCGAGCCCACCGCGTCGCGGAACGGTCCGTAGAACGAGGACGCATACTTGGCCGAGTAGGCCAGGATGCGCGTGTGCACGTGGCCGTCGGCCTCCAGCGCGGCACGGATCGCGCCCACGCGCCCGTCCATCATGTCCGAGGGCGCCACGACGTCGGCGCCGGCGACCGCGTGCGAGAGCGCCTGCCGCACCAGGGCCTCGACGGTGCGGTCGTTGACCACGTAGCCGTGCTCGTCGATCAGGCCGTCCTGTCCGTGGGTGGTGAACGGGTCCAGCGCCACGTCGGTGATCACACCCAGCCCGGGAAGGCGCTGCTTGAGCGCGCGCACCGCGCGTTGCGCCAGGCCATCGGGATTCCACGCCTCGGCGGCGTCCTGGCTCTTGGCCTCGGGCGCGGTCACCGGGAACAGCGCCAGGGCAGGGATGCCCAGAGCGTGCGCGGTCTCGGCCAGCGCCAGCAGGCGGTCGATCGACAGCCGTTCCACGCCGGGCATCGAGGCCACCGGCTCGGCCTGGTCGCTGCCCTCGCGCACGAACACCGGCAGGATCAGGTCGTCCACGGACAGGCGGGTCTCGCGCATCAGCCGCCGCGAGAATTCGTCGCGGCGCATGCGGCGCAGGCGGGTGGCCGGGTAGCTCATCGGACGCGATTCCATGCGGGCGGACCGCCATTGTCGCGCGATGCGCCGCCGCGGTCAGCCGCCCTGACGGATTGTGGCGGCCGCCCGGCGGCCACTGCGACCGGCCTCCACGCCGTGCAGCCCCGAGTTGTCGCACAATGGGCGTTCGCCAGGACTGCGAGCGCATCGCGGGAGCAGGCACGTGTCCGACCGACGCCGGCCGGGGAAGGCGCAGGCTTTGCCGGGTGCGCGGATGCGCGTGCGCGGCCGGCCTGCGTGGCGGGCCGCGCTGTGTGCTGTGGTGGTCGTCGCCGCGGTGGCGCTGGCGGGCTTGCCGGCCCGGGCGCTGGACCCGGACAAGGCCTTCCATCACTACGTCCAGGACGTGTGGTCGATCGAGCACGGCCTGCCGCAGATCACCGTGCTGGCGATCGCCCAGGACCCGACCGGGTACATCTGGGTGGGGACGCAGGCGGGCCTGGCCCGCTTCGACGGCGTGGAGTTCACCCGCTACGACGTGCGCAATACGCCGGAGCTGCCGGGGCTGTTCATCCATGACCTGAGCGTGGATGCGCGCGGCCGCCTGTGGATCGGCACCTACAAGGGTCTGGCAGTCCTGGACGAGGGGCGCATCGTCGCGGTGCCGCCGGTCGATGCCGATGCCTTCCCGATCCTGGAGGTGAACGATGTGCTCCACCGCGCCGACGGGCGTGTCCTGGTCGCCACCACGCAGGGCCTGTTCGCCCAGACCCCGGACGGCCTGGCGAGCGACCCGCGCCTGCGGGAGCCCACGCTGTCGCTGCTCGAGCACGAGGGCGCGCTGTGGGTCGGCGGACGCGGCGTGGTGTACCGGATCGCTGGCGACCGGATCGAGCCGCTGGCGCTGCCGCAGGGCTACGAAAGCGCCGCGGTCACGGCGCTGCTGCATGCCCAGGGCGAGACCTGGGCGGCCACCAACGCCGGGCTGGTCCACCTCCAGGACGGGCGATGGGTCCGCTACGAGGCGCACCCGGCGCTGGCCGGTTCGCCGGTGCACACGCTGTTCCTGGACCGCGACGAGAACCTGTGGATCGGCACCCAGCAGGGCCTGGCACGACTGCGCCAGGGCGTGCCCACCGAGTTCGTCGCCGACGAGAACCCGGCTGCGCACCGGGCCATACGGGCGATCGCGCAGGACCACGAAGGCAACCTGTGGCTGGGCAGCCAGTGGGAGGGGCTGGCGCGGATGTGGAGCGGCTGGACCCGTCGTTACAGCGTCGCCGAGGGCCTCCACGAGCAGATCGTATGGTCGGTCGCACCGGGCCCCGGCCAGAGCGTCTACGTGGGCACCAACGACGGCCTGAGCGTGCTGCGCGAGGGCCGCTTCGAACTGCTGGCGCGTGGCAGCGAGCTGCCGCACCCGCATGCCTACACGCTGCTGGTGGATCCCGGCCGGGTCTGGATCGGCACCCGGGCCGGACTGGCAGTGCTCGAGGGCGGCGCCATCGTGCGCCCACCGCAGCTGCAGGGCCTGGGTGGCGCGCAGATCAACGGCATCGTGCGCGACTCCGCCGACCGGCTGTGGTTCGCCACCACCGAGGGCCTGTTCCGCTGGCACCAGGACCGGCTGGACCGCTTCGGTACCGAACACGGACTGGCCGACGCGCGGGTGCGGCTGGTGCGCGAGACCGCCGACGGGCAACTGCTGGTCGGGACCCAGGTCGGGCTGTACCGGTTCGCGGACGGGCGGCTGGAGCCGCTGGGCGGAAAAGGCGTACTCCCCTCCGACATCGACGTGACCGCCATCCACGAACTCCAGGACGGCACGCTCGTGCTGGGCACCTTGTCCGAGCAGCTGTTCGTGTCCGAGGACGGACGCTGGAGCGAACTGACCTCCGAGGACGGACTGCCGGTCAACAGCCCGTTCTTCATCACCGACCGCGAGGGCTGGCTGTGGGTGGCGGGCATCCGCGGCATCTACCGCGTGCCGCTGGCGCAACTGCAGGACTTCGCCGCCGGGCGTATCCATCGCGTGGATGGCGAGATGCTGCTCAACGAGCGCGGTGACCGGCGCAGTGGCCAGCGCGGCTACTGCTGCAACGGCGCCGGCAACGCCAAGGGCTTCCTGCGCGCCGGTGAGCTGTGGCTGCCCACGCGCGACGGCGTGGTGGCCATGCCCACCGACGGCATCGAGAAGAATCCTCACGCACCGGCGGTGGCGATCGAACGCGTGCGCGTGGGCGAGCAGTGGCGGCCGGCCGCCGGGATCCAGGGCGGCACGCTGCCGCCGGATGCGCGCGACCTGGCCTTCAATTTCACTGCACTGAGCTTCCAGGATCCGCAGAGCGTGCAGCTGCGCTATCGACTCTCCGGCTACGACACCGACTGGCGCCTGCTGGAGGATCCGACCCGGCGACAGGCCGTGTACACCAACCTGCCGCCGGGCGGCTACACCTTCGAGGTGACCGCATCCAACAATGCCGACCAGTGGTCGCCCGAGCCGGCGCGCACGGAGTTCTCGATCCAGCCCTATTTCCACGAGACCGGCTGGTTCTTCGTGCTGATCGCACTGGCGCTGGTGGCGATGGCGTGGGCGGCCTACCGCTACAAGGTGCGCTCGCTGACCAGCCACCGGCGCGAACTCGAGGCCCTGGTCGCGCGCCGCACCGACGATCTGGCCGCGGCCAACCGCCGGCTGGAGGCGATGAGCCAGAGCGATCCGCTGACCGGCCTGAAGAACCGGCGTTTCGTGCTCAACCAGATCCCGGCCGACCTGGCCTTCTACGAACGCGAAGCCGCGCGTCCGGGGCAGAACGACCAGGTGTTGGTGTTTGCGATGGTCGACGTGGACCATTTCAAGTCGGTCAACGACAGCCACGGGCACAAGGCCGGCGACCGCGTGCTGCAGCAGTTTGCCCGGGTGCTGCTGCAGCAGGTGCGCACCGGAGACTACGTCGTGCGCTGGGGCGGGGAGGAGTTCCTGCTGGTGTTCCGGCCGATGCAGGCCCGCAAGTCGGTGCTGATCGCCGAGCGCATCCGCCAGGCGGTGGCGGCGTTCCCGTTCGACATCGGACACGCCGCGCCGCTGCGACTGACCGCGTCGATCGGCTTCGTCGAGTACCCGCTGTTCCGCGACGATCAGCACGCCCTGGGATGGGAGCCGATGGTCGAGCTGGCCGATCACGCGCTCTATTACGTGAAGTCGCACGGCCGCAACGGCTGGGCGGCGTTCCGTCCGACCCTGTCCACCGACATCACCACCGTGATCGAGGACCTGCGCGACGATATCGAGGGCCTGGTCGCCGCCGGCCGCCTCGAGGTCATGAGCTCGCGCAAGGCGCCCGCCTGAGGGCCGCTCGGCCCGCAAAGCCTGAACGATTGCTGAATTTCCGCCCGGTGCGCTGACCGATCGTATCCAACTCGCGCGTTCCGTCACGGTAAGGCCTTGCGGAATCGCGTAAAGTTTGCGTTAATCCAACGCGTGTACAATGTGTTGCAGGCGTAACCTGCTCCGGACATCAGGTTCTGAGCGTAACTTACTGAGAATAAAGCCTCAATGGCACCGGACCTGCTTCTGACCGCTTTCGCCCTGCTGGCCTCGGCCGCAGGCTTGGCGGCGCTCGCGGTGCGCCGGGTTCCCGAGGGCCGGGCCTACAGCGTGCATCGCTTCGGTCACTTCGCCCGCAGCCTGGGGCCGGGCTGGCACCTGGTGTGGCCGCTGGTCGACCGCGTTGCCCGCCGCGTGGACCTGGTCGGCCACCACATCGACCTGCACTACGAACGCGAGCGCGTGGCCGCCGACGCCGCCGTCTACTACCAGATCCTGGAGCCGGGCCGCACCGGCGCGGCGCTGGACGATGTCGACGGCGTGGTCCAACGCGAAGCCGCCGAAGGCTTCGCCGACCTGATGCCGCAGCTGCTGCCCGGCGAGACCGGCGGCGGCGCCGTGCGCCTGAAGGAAGAGCTCAACCGCCGGCTCGGCAACCTGGGCCTGCGCGTGATCCGCTGCCAGCTCCACCTGCCGGGCATCTGAGTTCGCGCCGGTCTGGCGCCTGCGCCAGGCCACCCCGATACTGTGCGGCCGCTCGTCCGGCGTCGCGCTTCCTTGACCGGCTTCCCCGACCTCGAACCCCGGCTGCGCGCCGGCCTGGGCGCGCTGGCCCTGGACCCGGCCCCGCTGTCGGGGCCGCTGTTGAGCTACCTGGCGTTGCTCGCGCGCTGGAACCGGG
This sequence comes from Lysobacteraceae bacterium, assembly GCA_035686365.1. Lineage (GTDB taxonomy): Bacteria > Pseudomonadota > Gammaproteobacteria > Xanthomonadales > Xanthomonadaceae > DASRZM01. The sequence continues at coordinate 9,218 of DASRZM010000093.1, forward strand.
CCTACAACCTGACCGCGATCCGCGACCCGGAACAGATGCTCGACAAGCACCTGCTCGACTCGCTGGCGATCTGGCGCGAGGTGGCCGCGGTTCCGCACGCCGGCACGCTGCGCCTGGCCGACATCGGCACCGGGCCGGGATTGCCCGGCATTCCGCTGGCGCTGGCATTGCCGCAACTTGAGGTCGCACTGATCGAATCGGTCGGCAAGAAGGCGCGCTTCCTGCGCGAGGCGGTGCGTGAGCTCGAACTGGCCGGGCGCGTGCGGGTGCTGGCCCGGCGCGCGCAGGCCGTCGCCGAGCCCGGACGCCATGACTGTCTTGTCGCCCGTGCCTTCGGTACCCTAGCCGCGATCCTGGCCGCCGGCGGACACCTTTTGCGCCCCGGCGGCCGGCTGCTGGCCCTGAAAGGACAACGCCCGGACGCCGAACTGGCCGCGCTGCCCGGCGGCTGGGCGCTGCTGTCGGTGCGCACGGTGGCGGTCCCGGGGCTGGATGCCGAGCGGCACCTGGTCGAGATCGAAAAGACACCCGAGGCGCGGCACGGCCCCTGAGATTACGCGGACACGCTGGCTAGACTTCCGATGGGACGCATCATCGCCATCGCCAACCAGAAGGGCGGCGTGGGCAAGACCACCACCGCAGTGAACCTGGCGGCGGCATTGGCCGAGGCGCGCCGCCGCGTGCTGCTGGTGGACCTGGATCCGCAGGGCAACGCCACCATGGCCTCGGGTGTGGACAAGCACGCGCTCGAGTGCACCGGTTGCGAGGTGCTGCTGGAGGAAGCCGAGGCGTCCGACGCCGTGATCGCGACCGCAGCCGGGTACGACCTGCTGCCGGCCAACGGCGACCTGACCGCGGCCGAGGTCAAGCTGATGGACGCGCTCGCGCGCGAGCAGCGGCTGAAGGAGCGGCTGGCGCCGCTGGTGCCCGCCTACCAGTACGTGCTGGTCGACTGCCCGCCCTCGCTGCACCTGCTTACCGTCAATGCACTCACCGCCGCCGACGGCGTGATCGTGCCGATGCAGTGCGAGTACTTCGCGCTGGAGGGGCTGACCGCGCTGATGGAGACGGTCCGCGCCATCAAGGCCAAGCTCAACCCGCGGCTGGAGATCGACGGCATCCTGCGCACCATGTACGACGTGCGCAACAACCTGGCCAACGAGGTCTCCGCGCAACTGCTCCAGCACTTCGGCGACCGCGTGTTCCGCACCGTCGTGCCGCGCAACGTGCGCCTGGCCGAAGCGCCCAGCCATGGCCAGAGCATCGTGGAGTACGACCGGACCTCGCGTGGCGGCATCGCCTACCTGGGCCTGGCTGGCGAGATGATCCGGCGCGAGCGCGGCGCCGCCGTGGCCACACCGGCCCCCATACCGCAACCGGTCGCAGCCAGGGAGCACGATTGATGGCAAAGAAACGCGGGCTCGGTCGTGGGCTCGACGCATTGCTGGGCAACGCTGCGGTGGCCGACGCCGAGATCGCCGGAGCGCAGGTGCACACGCTGCCGATCGAGGACATCGAGCCGGGCCGCTACCAGCCGCGCAGCCACATCGACGCCGAGCGCCTGCGCGAGCTGGCGGATTCGATTCGCGCCCAGGGCGTGATCCAGCCGATCGTGGTCCGCGAGGTGCGCCCGGGCCGCTACGAGATCATCGCCGGGGAGCGCCGCTGGCGCGCCGCGCAGCTGGCCAGCCTGCGCGAGGTGCCGGTGGTCGTGCGCAGCGCCGACGACAACACCGCACTGGCGCTGGCGCTGATCGAGAACATCCAGCGCGAGGACCTGAACCCGCTGGAGGAGTCGCACGCGCTCAAGCGGCTGATCGACGAGTTCGGGCTCACCCACCAGCAGGCCGCCGATGCGGTCGGCCGGTCGCGCGCGGCGGTGTCCAACCTGCTGCGCCTGCTCGAGTGCCCGGCCCCGATTCGCGAGCTGGTGCGCGACGGCGCACTGGAGATGGGCCACGCGCGCGCGCTGCTGGCGCTGCCCGAGGCCAAGGCGGTGGCGCTGGCGCGCCAGGCCGCCGCCGGCGGCTGGTCGGTGCGCGAAGTCGAGCGGCGCGTGCAGCGGCTGGCGGCCGCCGCCGGCAAGCCCGGGCGCAGAAAGTCCGGCAGTGGCGCCCGCGACGCCGACGTGCTTGCACTCGAACGCGAGCTGTCCGAGCAGCTCAATGCCCGGGTCTCGGTGGAAGCCGCGCGCGGCGGCCGCGGCAGGCTGGTCGTGCACTACCACAGCCTGGACGAACTCGAAGGCATCCTCGAGCGCCTGCGGCGCCCGCAGTGAGGCCCGCCCACGCGGGGCCGGGACCGGCGTCCTGGCTTGCCATGGCGGGGGCCTGTAGGCTATAAAGCGCGGCTCGCTCCAGCCTGACCGGCCGCGACGGACGCGCGATTCCCCGCCCGGAGCGAACCTTCCCGTATCGCGTGCGGCGCCTGCGCCGCGGGGCCGACGTCGTCCTGGCCAAGGGCGGCCCAACGAAATCACGAGGTGCGCAATGGCCCGAGTGTGTCAAGTCACCGGAAAGTCCGTGCAGACCGGCAACAACGTCTCGCACGCCAACAACAGGACCCGGCGCCGCTGGCTGCCGAACCTGCACGAACGCCGGTTCTGGGTGCCCGGCGAGAAGCGCTGGATCAAGCTGCGCGTGTCCAGCAAGGCGCTGCGCACCATCGACAAGAAGGGCATCGAGGCCGTCCTGGCCGAAATGCGCGCCCGCGGCGAGAAGATCTGAGGAGGCGACGACCATGGCATCCAAGCGCGACAAGATCCGCCTGACCTCCTCTGCCGGCACCGGTCATTTCTACACGACCGACAAGAACAAGAAGAACACGCCGAACAAGATGGAGATCAAGAAGTACGATCCCGTCATCCGCAAGCACGTGGCCTACAAGGAAGGCAAGATCAAGTAGGCGGTCCGGACCCGATCCCGAAAAGACCCGCCGCACGGCGGGTCTTTTCGTTTCGGTACCGCGCGCGGCTGGCCGCGCCGGCCGCCCGCGCTCAGCGCGCGGAGCCCCGGCGCTCGGCCACCAGCCGCTCCACCACGTCCGGGTCGGCCAGGGTGCTGGTATCGCCGAGCTGGTCGGGATGGTCCTCGGCGATCTTGCGCAGGATCCGGCGCATGATCTTGCCCGAGCGCGTCTTGGGCAGGCCCGGCGCCCACTGGATGAAGTCCGGGGTGGCGATCGGGCCGATCTCGCGGCGCACCCACTGGGTGAGCTCGGTCCGCAGCGCCTCGTCGGGCTCGATGCCTTCCATCAGCGTCACGTAGGCGTAGATGCCCTGGCCCTTGATGTCGTCCGGGCAGCCGACCACGGCGGCCTCGGCGACCTTCTCGTGCGCGACCAGCGCGCTCTCGATCTCGGCCGTGCCCATGCGGTGGCCCGAGACATTGAGCACGTCGTCGACGCGGCCGGTGATCCAGTAGTAGCCGTCGGCGTCGCGGCGGGCGCCGTCGCCGGTGAAGTAGGTGCCCGGCCAGGTGCGGAAGTAGGTGTCGACGAAGCGCGCGTGGTCGCCGTAGACGGTGCGCATCTGCCCGGGCCAGGAGTCCAGCAGCACCAGGTTGCCCTCGCACGCGCCCTCCAGGATGCGGCCGTCGGCATCGACGATCGCCGGGCGGATGCCGAAGAAGGGCCGGGTCGCCGAACCCGGCTTCTGCGGGATGGCGCCGGGCAGCGGCGTGATCAGGATGCCGCCGGTCTCGGTCTGCCACCAGGTGTCCACGATCGGGCAGCGCTGCTCGCCGACTACGCGCCAGTACCACTCCCAGGCCTCGGGGTTGATCGGCTCCCCGACCGTGCCCAGCAGGCGCAGGCTCGTCCGCGCGTGCCGCCTGACCGGTGCATCGCCCTCGCGCATCAGCGCACGGATCGCGGTGGGCGCGGTGTAGAACACGCTGACCGCGTGCCGGTCCACCACCTGCCAGAAGCGGCCGAAGTCCGGGTAGTTGGGCACGCCCTCGAACATCACCGTGGTGGCGCCGTTGGCCAGCGGCCCGTAGACGATGTAGCTGTGGCCGGTGATCCAGCCCACGTCGGCGGTGCACCAGTAGACGTCGTCCTCGCGCAGGTCGAACACGCATTCGTGCGTGTAGCTGGCGAACACCAGGTAGCCGCCGGTGGTGTGCAGCACGCCCTTGGGCTGGCCGGTGGAGCCGGAGGTGTACAGGATGAACAGCGGGTCCTCGGCGCCCATCACCTCCGGTTCGCAGTGGTTGGGCTGGCCGTCGACCAGGTGGTGGTACCAGCGGTCGCGCGGGGCCTGCATGTCCACCGCGCCGCCGGTGCGGCGCACCACGACCACGGTCTCCACGCAGTGGGTGCCGGGCCGTTTCAGGGCCTCGTCGACGTTGGCCTTGAGCGGGATGCGCTTGCCGCCGCGCAGGCCCTGGTCGGCGGTGATCACCAGCTTGGAGCCGCAGTCGGCGATGCGTCCGGCCAGCGAGTCGGGCGAGAAGCCGCCGAAGACCACCGAGTGCACCGCGCCGATGCGCGCGCATGCCAGCATCGCGACCGCCGCTTCCGGGATCATCGGCAGGTACAGGGTCACGCGATCGCCCTTGGCCACGCCCAGGTTGCGCAGGGCGTTGGCCAGGGCGCACACCCGTGCGTGCAGCTGGGCGTAGCTCAGGTGCAGCGGCTCGGCGTCCGGATCGTCGGGCTCCCATACGATCGCGGTCTTCTCCGGGCGCTGTGCCAGGTGGCGGTCCAGGCAGCTCACGGTGGCATTGAGCGTGCCGTCCTGGAACCAGCGGATGTGCAGGTCGGCCGCATCGAAACTGACGTCCCGGATCCGCGTGGGCCGGTCGAACCACTCCACGCGCTCGGCCACGCGCGCCCAGAACCCCTCCGGGTCGCGCACGGACTCCTCGTACAGGCGCTCGTAGTCGTCGGGCTGGATGCGTGCCCGCTCGATGAAGGCCGCGGGGGCAGGGTGGATGCGCTGCTCGGTCACGGCGGCGTCCTCGCGATGGGGTCGAACGCCCAGTCTAGCGAGCGCGCATCGGCGGTTCGACCGG
>DASRZM010000094.1:0-84338 GCA_035686365.1 Lysobacteraceae bacterium
CGTGGAGATGGTGATGCCGGGCGACAACATCAAGATGGTGGTGTCGCTGATCGCGCCGATCGCGATGGAGGAAGGCCTGCGCTTCGCGATCCGCGAGGGCGGCCGCACCGTCGGCGCCGGCGTGGTGGCCAAGATCTTCGAGTGAGGCGACAGGCCCCGGGCGCGATGCGCGCGGGGCAGCGACGGCGGTCCGGAAACGTTCCGCCCGAATGACAAGAGCTCTTTCAGGAATCGACACAGATGGCGGACCAGAAGATTCGCATTCGGCTCAAGGCCTTCGATCACAGGCTGATCGACCGTTCGGCCAGCGAGATCGTCGAGACGGCGAAGCGGACCGGCGCGCAGGTGCGCGGCCCGATTCCGCTGCCGACCAAGATCGAACGCTACACGATCCTGGTTTCGCCGCACGTGGACAAGGACGCGCGCGACCAGTACGAGACGCGCACCCACAAGCGCGTGCTCGACATCGTGCAGCCCAACGAGAAGACCGTCGACGCGCTGATGAAGCTGGAACTTGCGGCCGGCGTCGACGTCCAGATCAAGCTGTACTGAGAGGCTGAGCAACCATGAGCATCGGATTCGTTGGCCGCAAGTGCGGCATGAGCCGGGTCTTCACCGAGGACGGCGCGTCCATTCCGGTGACGCTGATCGAGGCCACGCCCAACCGGGTGGTCCAGATCAAGACGGTCGACAACGACGGCTATGACGCAATCCAGGTCACCGCCGGCAGCAAGCGCGCGGGCCTGCTGCGCAAGCCGGCCGCCGGTCACTTCGCCAAGGCGAAGGTCGAGGCGGGCCGTGGCCTGTGGGAGTTCCGTCTGGGCCAGGACGAGGTGGGCAGGTACGAGGTGGGCGCCGAGCTCAAGGCGGACATGTTCGAGGTCGGGCAGACCGTGGACGTGTCGGGCGTGAGCAAGGGCAAGGGCTTTGCCGGCACGATCAAGCGGCACCACTTCACGATGGGCGATGCCACGCACGGCAACTCGCTGTCGCATCGCTCGCCCGGCTCGATCGGGCAGCGGCAGACCCCGGGCCGGGTATTCCCGGGCAAGAAGATGTCAGGTCACATGGGCAGCGTGCGGCGCACGACCCAGGGCCTGCGGGTCGTAAAGGTCGATGTCGAGAAGGGCCTGATCGCGATCCGCGGTTCGGTCCCGGGATCCGCGGGCGGCGACGTGATCGTCCGGCCGACGACGAAGGGCTGAGGAGTAGGACATGGAACTGGCCATCGTAGGTAGCGACAAGCCGCTGTCGGTTTCCGACGCCGTGTTTGCGCGCGAATTCAACCGCGACCTTGTGCACCAGGTCGTGGTCGCGCACCGGGCGGCAGGGCGTTCGGGCACCAAGGCGCAGAAGTCGCGCTCGGACGTGCGCGGCACCACCAAGAAGTTCAAGCGCCAGAAGGGCGGCGGTGCCCGCCACGGCGACTACCGCGCGCCGATCTTCGTCGGCGGTGGCGTCACCTTCGCCGCGCGCCCGCGCAGCTTCGAGCAGAAGGTCAACCGCAAGATGTACCGCGGAGCCATCAGCGCCATCCTGTCCGAGCTCAACAGGCTCGGGCGCCTGAAGGTGGTCGAGAGCTTCGAGGTCGCCGAGCCCCGGACCAAGGCCCTAGCGGCCAGGCTCAGGGAGTTCGGGGTCAGCCGTCCGCTGATCGTCACCGAGGAAGCGACCGAGGCGCTATACCTGGCTGCGCGCAATATCCCGCATGTGGAGATCCGCGACGTGCAGGGCATCGACCCGGTTTCACTGGTGGGCGCCGACTGCGTCGTCATGACGGTCGATGCCGTCAAGAAGGTCGAGGAGTGGCTCGCATGAGCATGAGCAAGGAAAAGATCCTGACGGTGCTGCGGGCGCCCCGCATCTCCGAAAAGACCGCGCGCATCCAGGAGACGAGCAACCAGTACGTCTTCGAGGTCGCCCCCGATGCAACGAGGGCCGAGGTCAAGCAGGCCGTCGAGGAACTGTTCAGCGTCACCGTCGAAAAGGTCAACGTCGTGAACGTGAAGGGCAAGAACAAGTCCTTCCGGTTCCAGCGCGGGCGTCGCGGTGATTGGCGCAAGGCATACGTCCGCCTGGCCGAAGGTCAGAGCATCGACGTGATGGCGAAGGCCTAAAGGGTAGTCAAGCCATGGCATTGATCAAATACAAGCCGACGTCGGCAGGTCGCCGCGGTACCGTACGCGTCGCGACCGACGATCTGCACAAGGGGGCCCCACACCGGCCCCTGACCGAGAAGCAGTCGAGGACCGGCGGCCGCAACCACCACGGGCGGATCACCACCCGGCACGTGGGCGGCGGGCACAAGCAGCACTACCGGATCATCGACTTCAAGCGCAACAAGGAAGGCATTCCGGCGCGCGTGGAGCGGGTGGAGTACGACCCCAACCGGACCGCGCATATCGCGCTGCTGTGCTACGTCGATGGCGAGCGCCGCTACATCATCGCCCCCAAGGGCCTGAAGGCGGGCGACCAGGTCATCGCCGGGCGCGATGCTCCGATCAAGGTCGGCAACTCGCTGCCGCTGCGCAACGTCCCGATCGGGTCGGTCGTGCACTGCATCGAGATGAAGCCCGGCAAGGGTGCGCAGATGGCACGTGCGGCGGGTTCCTCGGCACAGCTGGTTGCCCGTGAGCACGGGTACGCCACGCTCCGGCTGCGCTCGGGCGAGATGCGCAAGGTGCAGACCGAATGCCGCGCCACCATCGGCGAGGTCGGCAATGTCGAGCACAACCTGCGCAAGCTCGGAAAGGCCGGTGCCAAGCGCTGGATCGGCATCCGTCCGACCGTCCGCGGCGTCGCCATGAACCCGGTCGATCACCCGCACGGCGGTGGCGAAGGCCGCACCTCGGGCGGCCGTCACCCGGTGTCGCCCTGGGGCACGCCGACCAAGGGTTACAAGACCCGCAACAACAAGCGCACGCAGCAGTACATCGTGCGCCGCCGAAAGTAACGGGAAGCGACCATGCCACGTTCACTGAAGAAAGGCCCATTCGTCGACCACCACCTTCTGAAAAGGGTGGAAGGCCAGGGCGAGAGCAGCGTCAAGCGTCCGATCAAGACATGGTCGCGGCGCTCGATGATCGTGCCCGACATGGTCGGCTTCACCATCGCCATCCACAATGGCCGCGCGCACGTGCCGGTTCTCATCAACGAGAACATGGTCGGGCACAAGCTCGGCGAGTTCGCCGTGACCCGGACGTTCAAGGGCCACAGTGGCGACAAGAAGACGAAGTAAGGGAGCTGCGAACATGGAAGCCAAAGCCATCCTGCGCGGCGCCCGCATTTCGCCGCAGAAAGCGCGCCTGGTCGCGGACCAGGTCCGCGGGCTGCCGGTTTCGCGTGCGCTCGACGTGCTGAAGTTCAGCAACAAGAAGGCCGCCCACCTGATATACAAGGTGCTCTGGTCGGCGACGTCGAACGCGGAGAACAACGAAGGCGCCGACGTCGACGAGCTGAAGGTCAACCGCGTGTTTGTCGACGAAGGTCCGCAACTGAAGCGAATGCACGCCCGTGCCAAGGGTCGTGGAACTCGAATCCTGAAGCGTACGAGCCACATTACCGTGGTCGTGGGCTCGGGCACGCAAGCGTAACGGAAGTCGGGAAAAATACCATGGGCCACAAAGTTCATCCGACCGGGATCCGCCTTGGAATTTCCAAGGACTGGAACTCGAAGTGGTACGCCGACAAGCGTGACTACGCCGACTACCTGACGGCGGATCTCAAGGTACGCAACCTGCTGCGCAAGAAGCTGCAGCAGGCCGGCGTGTCGAGGATCCAGATCGAGCGGCCGGCGAAGAACGCGCGCGTGACGATCCACACGGCACGGCCGGGCATCGTGATCGGCAAGAAGGGCGAGGATATCGAGCGCCTGCGCAAGGAAGTCTCGGAAGTGATGGGCGTGCCGACCCACATCAACGTGGCCGAAGTGCGCAAGCCCGAGCTCGATTCGCAGCTGGTGGCCGAGTCGATCGCCCAGCAGCTGGAGCGCCGGATCATGTTCCGCCGCGCCATGAAGCGTGCGGTCGGCAATGCGATGCGCCTGGGTTCGCTGGGCATCAAGGTCAACGTCTCCGGCCGCCTGAACGGCGCCGAGATCGCGCGTTCGGAGTGGTATCGCGAGGGCCGGGTGCCGCTGCATACCCTGCGCGCGGACATCGACTACGGCTTCGCCGAGGCCAGGACCACCTACGGCGTCATCGGCGTCAAGGTCTGGATCTACAAGGGTGAGATCTTCGATTACACCCAGACGGGCCAGGACAAGGGCGACGAGCGTGCCGAGCGCAGTGGCCGCGGCGGCAAGAGGGACTGACCCATGCTGCAACCGAAAAGAACCAAGTACCGCAAGGTACACAAGGGCCGCAACGAGGGACTGAGCTGGAGCAGCAACCAGGTCAGCTTCGGCGAGTTCGGCCTGAAGGCGACCACGCACGGCCACCTGACGGCGCGCCAGATCGAGGCGGCACGCCGCACGATCAGCCGCTACGTCAAGCGCGGCGGGAAGCTCTGGATCCGCGTGTTCCCGGACAAGCCGGTGACACGCAAGCCGATCGAGGTCCGCATGGGCAAGGGCAAGGGCAACGTCGAGTTCTGGGTTGCCCCGATCCAGCCCGGCCGGATGCTCTACGAGATGGAAGGTGTGCCCGAGCAGACCGCACGTGAGGCGTTCCGGCTTGCAGCCGCCAAGCTTTCTGTCCAGACCACTTTCGTAACCCGGACGGTGCGGTGATGGATCTCAAGGAACTGCGCGGAAAGTCCGCCGAGGAACTCAACGAGCACCTGCTCGACCTGCGCAAGGAGCAGTTTTCCCTGCGCATGCAGCAGGCCACGGGTCAGCTGGCCAGGAGCCACGAAGTCCGCCGCGTTCGTCGCGAGATCGCGCGCGTGAAGACCCTGCTGTCCCAGAAGAACTGATAGGCGTACGTCATGAGCGAGAACACAAGCCAGCTGCGAACGGTCGAGGGCCGTGTCGTGAGCAACAAGATGCAGAAGACGGTCACAGTGCTGGTCGAACACCAGATCAAGCATCCGCTGTACGGCAAGTACATCCGCCGTTCGTCGAAGCTGCACGCGCACGACGCCGATGGCGCCTGCAGGGAAGGCGACGTCGTCCGGATCACGGAGTGCCGCCCGCTGTCGAAGACCAAGAACTGGCGCGTGGTCGAGATTGTCTCGCGCGCAGCCGAATGACAGCTGCCAGGAGGATACGAACATGATCCAGATGCAGTCCACGCTGGCAGCCGCCGACAACAGCGGCGCCCGCGAACTGATGTGCATCAAGGTGCTGGGCGGCTCCAAGCGCCGTTATGCGCACATCGGTGACATCATCAAGGTGACCGTCAAGGACGCGATCCCTCGCGGCAAGGTCAAGAAGGGCGAGGTCTACAACGCCGTCGTGGTGCGTACCCGCAAGGGTGTGCGCCGCCCGGACGGTTCGCTGATCCGCTTTGACGGCAACGCGGCGGTGCTGCTGAACAACAAGCTCGAGCCGATCGGGACGCGCATCTTCGGGCCAGTCACGCGCGAGCTGCGTGGCGAGCGCTTCATGAAGATCGTTTCGCTCGCTCCGGAAGTGCTGTGAGCGGGAGGACCAGAGAATGAACCGTATCCGCAAGGGCGACCAGGTCATCGTGATCGCCGGCAAGAACAAGGGCCAGAAGGGCGAGGTGGTGCGAGTCGCGGGTGACCGCGTGTTCGTGTCCAACGTCAACCTGGTCAAGCGCCACACGCGTGCGAACCCGCAGCTGAACCAGCCCGGCGGAATCGTGGAGCGGGAGGCGTCGATCCATATTTCCAATGTGATGCCGTTCAACGCGGCCACCGGCAAGGGTGAGCGCGTCGGCTACAAGGTGCTCGAGGATGGACGCAAGGTTCGTGTGTTCCGCTCGAGTGGTGAGGCCATTGACGCCTGAGGTATGAAGCCATGACCCGGCTGGAAACGATTTACAAGGAAAAGGTGGTGCCGAAGCTCATGGAGCAGTTCGGCTACACCAACCCGATGCAGGTGCCGCGCCTGAGCAAGGTCACGCTGAACATGGGCGTGGGCGAGGCTGTCGGAAACAAGAAGGTACTCGACAGCGCCGTCGCCGATATGGCGAAGGTCGCCGGTCAGAAGCCGATCGTGACCAAGGCGAGGGTTTCGGTCGCCAGCTTCAAGATCCGCGACGGCTGGCCGATCGGCTGCAAGGTCACGCTGCGTAGCTCGCGCATGTACGAATTCGTGGACCGGCTGGTCAACATCTCGCTGCCGCGCGTGCGGGATTTCCGCGGCGTCAGCGGGCGCTCCTTCGACGGTCGCGGGAACTACAACCTCGGCGTCAAGGAGCAGATCATCTTTCCCGAAATCGACTTCGATCAGATCGACGCGATCAGGGGCATGGACATCGCGATCACCACGACTGCGAAAAGCGACGCGGAAGCCCGGGCGCTGCTCGAGGCCTTCGGCTTCCCGTTCCGCAACTGACACTTCGGATAGGCTGAACAACGACCATGGCCAAGACCTCCGTTATCGAGCGCGACAGGAAGCGCGCGAAGCTCGTCAGGAAGCACGCTGCGAAGCGCGCCGAGCTGAAGAAGATCATCGTCAGCGAGAAGGCCTCTTACGAGGCGAAGCTCGAGGCGAACATCGCTCTGCAGAAGCTTCCGCGCGACTCCAGTCCGGTGCGACTGCGCAACCGCTGCGAGCTGACCGGTCGTGGCCGCGGCGTGTACCGCAAGTTCGGTCTGGGCCGCAACAAGTTGCGCGAGGCAACCATGCGCGGCGACGTGCCTGGCCTGCGCAAGGCGAGCTGGTAGGCGTGCGCGCACGGCGCGTCGTGGATATCGGTGCCTGATTCACTGAAGGACATACGAAATGAGCATGACTGATCCCATCGCCGACATGTTCGTGCGCATCAAGAATGCGCTCGCTGTCGGCAAGAAGAACGTGGCGATGCCTTCGTCGAAGACGAAGCTGGCCATCGCAAAGGTGCTGAAGGACGAGGGCTTCATCCTCGACGCGCAGGTCAGGGAATCCGGTGCCAAGCCGGAGCTCGAGATCGCCCTGAAGTACTACGAGGGCAAGCCCGTGATCGAGCGCCTCGAGCGCATTTCCCGGTCGGGACTGCGCCAGTACCGTGGCAAGGATGCGATGCCGCAGATCCTCGGCGGACTCGGTGTGGCGATCATCTCCACCTCCAAGGGCATCATGACCGACCGCCAGGCCCGCGAAGCGGGCGTGGGCGGTGAAGTCATCTGCCTGGTGGCGTAAGCAGGAGGAATCGAAGGATGTCCCGCGTTGCCAAGAAACCCATCCCGCTGCCCAAGGGCGTGGAATGTGGCGTCACCGCCGATACCGTCACCGTCAAGGGTCCCAAGGGTTCCCTGAAGGTCGATCGTCCCGAGGGCGTCGAGATCAAGCTCCAGGATGGTACGGTCACGTTCGATGCCGCCTCGGTCGGGAAGATGGCCATGGCCGGCACCATGAGGGCGCTCGTGGCCAACATGGTCACCGGCGTTTCGGACGGTTTCGAGCGGAAGCTCGAGCTGGTCGGGGTCGGTTACCGCGCCTCCATGCAGGGCAGTGACCTGAACCTGACTCTGGGCTTTTCGCACCCGGTGCTGTTCAAGGTGCCCGAAGGCATCACCGTCGAGACGCCGAGCCAGACCGAAGTCCTGATCAAGGGCGCCGACAAGCAGCGGGTCGGACAGGTAGCCGCCGAGATCCGCGCGTTCCGCCCGCCGGAGCCCTACAAGGGCAAGGGCGTGAGGTACTCGGGTGAACGCATCATCATGAAGGAAGCCAAGAAGGCTTGATCGCCATGCAGAAGAATACAGCTCGACTCCGCCGCGCCAGATCCGCGCGCATGCATATCCGTGAGCTCGGCGTGCCCCGCCTGTCGGTGCTGCGAACGGGCCAGCACATCTACGCGCAGCTGTTCAGCGCGAACGGAGACAAGGTGCTGGCCGCGGCCTCCACCACGCAGGCGGACGTGGCCACTGGGCTTTCCGGCAGCAAGAACACCGAGGCCGCCGCCCGGGTCGGTCGCGTCATCGCCGAGAAGGCGCTGGCGGCCGGCATCGACAAGGTTGCCTTCGACCGCTCCGGGTACCGCTATCACGGCCGGGTCAAGGCCCTGGCCGATGCCGCACGCGAGGCCGGACTGAAGTTCTGATATCCGGTGCCGGCGCGTGCCGGTACCACCTTGCCCTCGGCCACACGGCGCGGGCAACTACACAACGATAAGCGGCCCGATGGCCGCAAGCATGGGATCCAGATATGAGTAGTCATGATCGCGAGAATTCCGACGGCCTGCTGGAGAAGCTGGTCGCCGTGAACCGGGTGGCCAAGACGGTCAAGGGCGGCCGCCAGTTCACGTTCACGGCGCTGACCGTGGTCGGTGACGGCGCCGGACAGGTCGGCTTCGGTTACGGCAAGGCCCGTGAGGTGCCGGTGGCGATCCAGAAATCCATGGAAGCCGCCCGCAAGAACATGGCTGCGGTGGAGCTGAACAACGGCACGCTGTGGCATCCGGTCAAGGCCGGTCACGGCGCAGCGCGGGTGTTCATGCAGCCGGCTTCCGAAGGTACCGGCGTGATCGCCGGCGGCGCCATGCGCGCGGTGCTCGAGGCCGTGGGCGTACGCAACGTGCTGGCCAAGGCCGTGGGTTCGCGCAACCCGATCAACCTGGTGCGCGCCACGATCAAGGGCCTGAAGGCGATGCATTCCCCGGCCCACATTGCCGCCAAGCGCGGCAAGCGCGTCGAGGAGGTGCTGGGTCATGGCTAAGCAGGACAAAACGATCAAGGTGCGCCTGGTCAAGGGCCTGAGCGGCACGCAGCGGCGCCATCGCCTGTCGGTTCGGGCGCTGGGCCTGAACAAGATCAACGATGTGCGCGAGCTCCCCGACAACCCGAGCGTGCGCGGCCTGATCAACCAGGTGAACTACCTGGTCCGGGTCGAGGACTGAGTCGGACACGCCAGGAGAACTGTGATGAAAATGAACACCCTCAAGCCGGCCGACGGCGCGCGCAAGGAGCGCACGCGCGTGGGTCGCGGGATCGGGTCGGGCCTGGGCAAGACCTGCGGCCGCGGCCACAAGGGTCAGTACGCGCGTACCGGCAAGGGCAAGGTCAAGCCCGGGTTCGAGGGCGGCCAGATGCCGCTGCAGCGCCGCCTGCCCAAGGTGGGATTCCGCTCGCGCATCGCCCGAGATACCGCCGAGGTGCTGCTGTACCGGCTCGACTCGATCGAGGTTGGGACGATCGACCTGGACGCTCTGCGTAAGGCGCGGCTGATCCCGACCACGGCCAGGTACGCCAAGGTCGTGAAGAAGGGCGAGATCTCGCGCAAGGTCGTGCTCAAGGGCATCGCCGCCACGGCCGGGGCCAAGGCCGCGATCGAGGCGGCCGGCGGCAGCGTGGAGTAAGACGTGGCGCAGACCTCCAGATCCGCGGCGGCGTCCCTGCTGGGCGCCGGCAAGCTCACCGAGCTCAAGCACAGGCTGCTGTTCGTGCTCGGCGCGCTGATCGTCTATCGCCTGGGAACCTACATCCCGGTCCCGGGCGTGGACCCGCAGGCGATGGTGCGGTTCATGGAGGGGCAGCAGGGGATCGTCCAGCTGTTCAACATGTTCTCCGGCGGCGCGTTGGAGCGCTTCAGCCTGTTCGCGCTCAACGTGATGCCGTACATCTCGGCCTCGATCATCATCCAGCTGTGCGCGCAGATCTTCCCGACGCTGCAGGCGATCAAGAAGGAAGGCGAGAGCGGGCGCAGGCGCATCACACAGTACACGCGCATCGGTACGATCTTCCTGTCCGTGTTCCAGTCCATGGGCGTGGCCGTCGCACTGCAGCAGCAGCAGGGCCTGGTGTATGCGCCCGGCTGGGGCTTCGTGTTCACGGCCGTGATTGCGCTCACCTCGGGGACAATGTTCCTGATGTGGCTGGGCGAGCAGGTCACCGAGCGCGGCGTCGGCAACGGCATCTCGCTGATCATCTTCGCCGGGATCGTCGCCGGGCTTCCCAGCGCGGTGGTCTCGACGCTGGAACTGGTGCGCACCGGCGAACTCTCGCCGCTGAGCGTGATCGTCATCGGTGCGATGGCCTTGGCAGTCATGTACTTCGTGGTCTTCGTCGAGCGCGGACAGCGCCGGATTACGGTCAACTACGCCCGCCGGCAGGGCGGCCGCCAGGCCTACATGAACCAGAGCTCGCACCTGCCGCTGAAGCTGAACATGGCCGGCGTGATTCCGCCGATCTTCGCCTCCAGCCTGATCATGCTTCCGGCCACCGCCTCGACCTGGTTCGGCGAAGCCAGCCAGGCGCGCTGGCTGACCGTGCTGCAGCAGGCGCTCACGCCCGGCGAGCCGCTGTACATGATCCTGTTCGGCGCGATGATCGCCGGCTTCGCGTTCTTCTACACGGCGCTGGTGTTCAACGCCCAGGAGACCGCCGAAAACCTCAAGAAATCCGGCGCCCTGATTCCCGGTATCCGGCCGGGCAAGGCGACGGCCGACTATGTCGACGGCGTACTGACCCGGTTGACCGGGGTTGGCGCCCTGTACCTGGTGGCGGTGTGCCTGCTGCCCGAGGTGCTGCGCTCGACCTGGGCGGTGCCGTTCTACTTCGGTGGAACCTCGCTGCTGATCGTGGTCGTGGTGGTGATGGATTTCACCGCCCAGATCCAGGCTCACCTGATGTCGCATCAGTACGAGAGCCTGCTGAAGAAAGCCAACCTGAAGGGCGGTTCGCGCGGCGGCCTCGCGCGCGGATAGCTGGCCGGGCGGGCCCCGGCCGGTGGCCGGACCCCGCCCGTACACAACGCCGGAGCATGGGCACTTGCAACCCATGCCGTTCGTGGCGCGGAGCGATTTGGCGCGCCAGGGACTTCATTTGACCTCAAGGCCGTAGTATCATTCCTGATTCACTGCGCTAAACAGCTTCCGGAGAACCCTTCCCCATGGCGCGCATTGCGGGTGTCAACCTGCCGGTCCAGAAACACGTCTGGGTCGGGCTGCAGACCATCTTCGGCATCGGCCGTACCCGGTCGAGGAAGCTCTGCGAAACCGCGGGGGTCGATCCCTCGACCAGGATCAAGGACCTGACCGAATCCGAGGTCGAGCGCATTCGCGCCGAGGTCGGCAAGTTCGTCGTCGAGGGCGACCTGCGTCGCGAGGTAGGAATCTCGATCAAGCGGCTGATGGATCTGGGCAGCTACCGCGGCCTGCGTCACCGCCGTGGCCTGCCGGTCCGCGGCCAGCGGACCCGAACCAATGCCCGCACCCGCAAGGGTCCGCGCCGCCAGATGAGGAAGTAAGGACCAGTCCATGGCAAAGCCAGCTGCCGCCAAGACCAAGAAGAAGGCCCGGCGCGTCGTCACCGACGGCGTCGCCCACATCCAGGCCTCGTTCAACAACACGATCATCACGATCACCGACCGCCAGGGCAACGCGCTGTCTTGGGCGACCTCGGGCGGTGCCGGTTTCCGCGGCTCGCGCAAGTCGACCCCGTTCGCGGCACAGGTCGCGGCCGAGAAGGCCGGGCGCGCCGCGATGGACTACGGCGTCAAGACCCTGGAGGTACGCATCAAGGGCCCCGGCCCGGGCCGGGAGTCGGCGGTGCGTTCGCTCAACGCAATCGGGTACAAGATCCTGAACATCCTGGATGTGACTCCGATCCCTCACAACGGCTGCCGGCCGCCCAAGAAGCGCCGCGTCTGAGGAGCTAGAACATGGCACGCTACATCGGCCCCACCTGCAAGCTGGCCCGGCGCGAGGGCACCGACCTCGGGCTCAAGAGCCCGGCGCGCGCACTCGATTCCAAGTGCAAGCTCGAGCAGAAGCCTGGCCAGCAGGGCACCGGCCGCAAGGGCAAGCTTTCCGATTACGCCGTCCAGCTGCGCGAGAAGCAGAAGGTCAAGCGCATCTATGGCCTGCTGGAGCGCCAGTTCCGTACGTACTACCGGAAGGCGTCGACCGGCAAGGGCAACACCGGCGAGACCCTGCTGCAGATGCTCGAGCGCAGGCTCGACAATGTCGTCTATCGCATGGGTTTCGCGGTCACGCGCGCCCAGGCCCGGCAGCTGGTTTCCCATTGCGGCGTCCAGGTCAACGGCAGGAGCGTCAACCTGCCTTCCTACCAGGTCAAGCCTGGCGACGCGATCACCCTGACCGAGCGTGCGCAGAAGCAGCTGCGCGTCCAGGAAGCCCTGACGCTCGCACAGGAGATGGATCTGGCACCGGCCTGGGTCGAGGTCGACGCCAAGAAGTTCAGCGGCGTCTTCAAGACGGTGCCGGAGCGCTCCGATCTGCCCTCGGACATCAACGAGAACCTGATCGTCGAGCTGTACTCGAAGTAACCATCCAGGAGATTCGCGAAATGTCGGTTTCCGCCAATTCGGTGCTGCGCCCGCGCGGCATCGAGATCGAACGCCTCGCTGCCAACCGCGCAAAAGTCGTGGTTGAGCCGCTCGAGCGCGGCTATGGCCATACGCTCGGAAACGCGCTGCGTCGCGTACTTCTGTCCTCGATCCCGGGTTTTGCGATCACCGAGGTCGAAATCGACGGCGTACTGCACGAGTACACCACCGTGGAAGGCCTGCAGGAGGACGTCATCGAAGTCCTGCTGAACCTCAAGGACGTCGCCATCCGCATGCACAACACCGACTCCACGGTGCTGACGCTGGACAAGGACGGGACCGGCCCGGTGACCGCTGGCGACATCCAGGTCGACCATAACGTCGAGATCGTCAATCCGGAGCACGTGATCTGCCACCTGACCAAGGAGGGCGGCATCAACATGCGGCTGAAGGTCGAGCGTGGCTTCGGATACCAGCCGGCTTCCACCCGCATGGCACCCGATGCCGAGACGCGGGCGATCGGACGGCTGATGCTCGACGCCTCCTTCTGCCCGGTCCGTCGCGTCGCCTACGCGGTCGAGGCCGCGCGAGTCGAACAGCGCACCGACCTGGACAAGCTGGTCCTGGATATAGAGACCAACGGCACCATCGACGCCGAGGAAGCGGTACGTACCGCGGCGGACATCCTCTCCGACCAGCTGTCGGTGTTCGGCGATTTCACGCAGCGCGAGCGTGGCGTGGCGAAGCCGGCGACCGCCGGTGTGGATCCGGTGCTGCTGCGTCCGATCGACGACCTGGAGCTGACCGTCCGCTCGGCCAACTGCCTGAAGGCCGAAAACATCTACTACATCGGCGACCTCATCCAGAAGACCGAGGTCGAGCTGCTGAAGACGCCGAATCTGGGCAAGAAGTCGCTGACCGAGATCAAGGAAGTGCTGGCCCAGCGCGGGCTGTCCCTGGGCATGAAGCTCGAAGGCTGGCCACCGGTCGGCCTGCAGAACACGATGATGGGCTGAGCGGTCCGTCGCAGATCTGAAGGATAAACGACCATGCGCCACCTCAAGTCCGGACGCAAATTCAACCGCACCAGCGCCCATCGCCAGTCGATGTTCCGCAACATGGCGGCCTCGCTGTTCAAGCACGAGCTGATCCGCACCACCCTGCCCAAGGCGAAGGAACTGCGCCGCGTGGCCGAGCCCCTGATCACGCTGGCCAAGTCCGACGGTGTCGCCAACCGGCGCCTGGCGTTCTCGCGGCTGCGCGACAAGGATGCGGTCGGCAAGCTGTTCGTCGAGCTGGGCCCGCGCTATCGCGAGCGCAAGGGCGGATACCTGCGCATCCTCAAGTGCGGCTTCCGCGACGGCGATGCCGCGCCCATGGCCTACGTCGAACTGGTCGATCGTCCCGGCGCGCCGGGCGCCGATGCCGCCGACTGAAGCCGCTGGCGGCCCCTGGCAGTTGCTCCCGAAACCCCGGACCCGTCCGGGGTTTCGCGTCTGCGGGGCTCGCGCGAACTTTCCCGCGCAGGCATAGTCCATCCACTGCCCCCACGCGCTGTCCGAATTCGTGAAGCTCTCGAAACTGCCGTTCCGCCTCGGTTTCCTGATCGGCCTGCTGGCCTGCGCCGCGCTGGTGGGCTATGCCCTGTACCTGCAGCACCGGGCATTCCTGGACCCGTGTCCGCTGTGCATCCTGCAGCGGGTGGCATTCGTGCTGCTGGGCGCCGTGTTCCTGCTGGGCCTGCTGCACAACCCCGGCAGACTGGGCCGCCGCGTTTACGGCCTGATGGCGCTGGTGGCGGCCGGAACCGGCAGCGCCATCGCCGGACGCCACCTGTGGCTGCAGTCGCTGCCGGCTGACCAGGTGCCGGCCTGCGGGCCGGGCCTGGAGTACATGCTCGAGGCCTTCCCGCTGTCGAAGACCCTGCAGATGGTGCTGCACGGCTCCGGCGAGTGCGCCAAGGTGGACTGGATTTTCCTGGGCCTGTCGATGCCGGCCTGGACGCTGGTCTGGTACGTGCTGCTCGGCGCCTGGGCCCTGTGGCTGGGCTTCCGCGGCCCGGCGCGCGGCGCCGGCTGAGCGGCCGCGCAGCGGGGCCGCAAAGGGCCTCGGCGTCGCCTAGGGAAGCTCTGAACGGGTTCAGAGGTTCGCGCGCCATGGATGGCGCGCTCGTGGATCCAGCACACACGTGGTGGATCCGGCGGAGCCGGGTCCGGACATGCGCCGGCCCCGGCGAGTCTGATCCAGCCTGTCCTGAGCCTGTCGAGGGGTCCAGGATGGACTTGATCGGACCTGTCCTGGGGGCCGGTTTGCGGCTCCCGGGGCCTGTGGCATGATGCGATGATGCATCGCACAAGAGCGCGGTTTCCCGCCATGGTGCCCACCGATCGACCGGCAATCAGCGCAGTCCAGCAGCCCGAGGGCTGGTCGCCGGGCTCGTGGCGTGAAAAGCCCGCCCTGCAGCTTCCGACCTATGACGATGCGTCGGCCCTGGCGCGGGCGCTGGACATCCTGGCGGCGTTGCCGCCTCTGGTGACCTCCTGGGAGATCCTGGCGCTGAAGCGGCAGCTGGCCGAGGCCCAGGACGGCCGTCGCTTCGTCCTCCAGGGAGGTGAGTGCGCCGAGAGCTTCGACGACTGCGAATCGGGGCTGATCTCCAACCGCCTGAAGGTCCTGCTGCAGATGAGCCTGGTGCTGGTGCACGGACTGCGCCTGCCCGTGGTCCGGGTCGGGCGCTTTGCCGGCCAGTATGCGAAGCCGCGTTCAATCGACCTGGAAGCGCGCGACGGGGTCGAGCTGCCGAGCTACCGCGGGGACCTGATCAATGCCGCGCCGTTCGACGCCCAGTCCAGGCGACCGGATCCGATGCGGATGGTGCAGGGGCACTCGCGCTCGGCGATGACGATGAATTTCGTCCGCGCGCTGATCGACGGCGGCTTTGCCGACCTGCACCATCCCGAATACTGGGACCTGTCTTGGGTGGGCCATTCGCCGCTGGCCGGCGACTACCAGCGCATGGTCGCCTCCATTGGCGAAGCGGTCCGCTTCATGGAGACCCTGTCGGGCGAGGAAGTCCACAACCTCAACCGGGTCGATTTCTACACCTCCCACGAGGCCCTGTTGCTGCATTACGAGCAGGCACTCACGCGGCAGGTGCCGCGCCAGTGGGGCTGGTTCAACCTGTCCACGCATTATCCGTGGATCGGGATGCGCACGGCGGCACTGGACGGCGCGCACACCGAATACATGCGCGGCATCCGCAATCCGATCGGCGTCAAGATCGGCCCCTCGGTCGAGCCCGACGCGCTGCTGCGGCTGGTCGAGGTGCTCAATCCGGAAAACGAACCGGGCCGGCTCTCGCTGATCCACCGCATCGGCTCGGGCAAGGTCGTCGAGCGCCTTCCGCCGCTGCTCGAGGCGGTCAGGCGAGAAGGCCATCGTGTGCTGTGGATCTGCGATCCGATGCACGGCAATACCGAGATGACGCCCGGTGGCGTCAAGACCCGCCGCTTCGACAACATCCGCAGCGAGCTGGAGGCCGCGTTCGAGCTGCACGCCGCAGCCGGCACCCGCCTGGGCGGCGTCCACCTGGAGCTGACCGGCGAGGACGTCACCGAATGCCTGGGTGGCGCGCGCGCGCTCACCGAGTCGGACCTGGCCCGCGCCTACCGCTCGACCGTGGACCCCAGGCTCAATTACGAGCAGTCGCTCGAACTGGCGATGCTGATCGTACGCAAGCGGGGCCAGTGCTGAGGGCTCAGCGCGGCTGCTCGACTCCATCGAGGAACTGCGGCCGTCGATGCGCGCCGGCGGCGTGCTCGAAGGCGTACGCGATCGCCACCAGGCGCGGTTCGCTCCAGGCCCGTCCCACGAAGACCGCGCCCACCGGAAGGCCGTGGATTGCTCCGGCCGGGACCGTGATGCTCGGATATCCGGCGACCGCGGCCGCCGAGTAGCCGGCACCCGGGAAATGGTCGCCATTGACCGGATCGTTGCTCCAGGCCGGGCCGGTCGCCGTGGTCAGGATGGCGTCGAGCCGATGCCCGTCCATGGCCGCATCGATTCCTTCCGGGCCTGCGATCGCCTTGGCCCTGGCCAGTGCCGACACATAGGCAGGATCATCCAGCCCACCCTTGCCGGCGGCGCGCAGGAACAGCTCCTGGCCGAACCACCGCATCTCCAGCTCGGCATGACGGCGATTGAACTCGATCAATGCCTCGAGCGTCCGCAACGGCGCGCCGCTGGCCTCCAGGTATCGCGGCAGTGCATGCTTGAACTCGAACAGCAGCACCTCGAGTTCGGCCTCGCCGAACTGCTCGTGCGTTGGTAGTTCCACCGGATCGACAATCTGCGCCCCGGCGTTTCGCATCGTGTCGATGGCCCGCTCCAGGACCCGGTCGACGTCCGAGTGGAAGCCGAAGGTGTTGCGCGCCACGCCGATGCGCGCGCCCCGGAGCGCGTCGGGATCCAGGTACTGCGCGTAGTCCACGGCATACACGGACTCGTCCGCGGTGGCGGCTGGATCCTGCGGGTCACGCGCCGCCAGTACGCCCAGGAGCATGGCGGCCTCGGACACCGATGCCGCCATCGGGCCGGCAGTGTCCTGCGAGGGTGCGATCGGGACGATGCCGTCGCGGCTGACCAGTCCGACCGTGGGCTTGATGCCCACGATGCCGTTGACGGCGGCCGGACAGATGATGGAGCCGTCGGTTTCGGTTCCGATCGCCAGGGTCGCCATGCCGGCGGCCACCGCCACCGCGGAGCCGGAACTCGATCCGCAGGGATTGCGGTCGAGCACGTGCGGATTGAGGGTCTGCCCGCCGCGGGCACTCCAGCCGCTGATCGAACGGGTGGAGCGGAAGTTCGCCCACTCGCTCAGGTTGGTCTTGCCCAGGATCAGCAGCCCGGCCTCGCGCATGCGGGCCACGATGAAGGCATCGTCGGGCGGCAGGTTGTCCGCCAGCGCCAGGGATCCGGCGGTGGTGGCCATTCCGGCGACGTCGATATTGTCCTTTACCAGCACCGGGATGCCGTGCAGCGGCCCGCGGATCCGGCCGGCGGCGCGCTCGGCATCCAGCCGCGCGGCCTGCTCCTGGACATCGGGCGCAATCTCGGTGACGGCATTCAGCAGGGGGCCGCGATCGTCGATGCCGGCGATGCGATCCAGCGAACGGCGGACGACGGCCGCGCCGGTCGTGGACCCATCGGCGATATCGGCGACCAGTTCATGGGTCGTGCGGTATCGATACGCCGCGGGCGGTGCGTGGGCCGGATCCGGCCGGGTTCCGGTCGGAGCACACGCGCACAGTGCAATGGCCAGGAACGGCCCCGGCCACGGACTGAGCCAACTGCACCTGCTTCGCGTCCCGCTCATGAACCGGTGCCGGCGCGGCGCTCTTCCATCAGCGCCATCGTATTGCCCTCGGTGTCCAGGAAGAACGCCAGCCACAGTTCACGGTCGTCCCACCGGAGCGGGAGCTGCGGTGCGTGCAGCTCCACGGCGCCGCGTTCCACGAGTTCGCGGAACTGCGTTTCGATGTCGGTGCAGCGCAGGTACAGGATCGAGGCCGGGTGGTCGTGCTCGGGTGCACTGGGGCGGCTGAGCATCAGCCGGACGCCCCCGCAGTCGAAGAAGGCCATGCCGCCGCTCTCGAACAACAGTGGCAGGCCGATCACGTCCCGGTAAAACGCCGTGGCGCGGTCGACGTCCTGGCAGTTCACGGCGATCTGACCGATGCCCGAGATGCCCGGATCCATTGTCCCTCCCTCCGCGGTGGGCCGGCGGCGAGTGTCGCTCCCCGCGGCGGTCCGGACAAGTCCGGCGGCCGGCCGCGTTACCATGCAGCGATTCCAGGCATTGGGAGAGAACCATGACGCCACGGAGATGGGAACCTCTGAACGGGTTCGGAGGTTCGCGCGCCACCGATGGCGCGTTCTCGGAACCGGCGCGCGAGTGCCTGATCCGGCGGAGTCGGGTCCCGACCGGTGCCGGACCGGGCGGATCCGGAAAAGTCCGGGATGGATGGGTACAGACCATCCTGTGGACAGCACTGGCGATGCTGGCGAGCCTGCCGGCGGCGGCGCAGGCGGACAGCCGGGCGCATCGGCTGGCGCGCGAGGCACTGATCGTCGACACCCATATCGACGTGCCCTACCGCATCCACGAGGCCTGGGTGGACGTCACGGTGGCGACCCCAGGCGGCGATTTCGACTACCCGCGCGCGCGCAGCGGCGGGCTGGACGTCGCGTTCATGTCGATCTACACGCCGGCCGAGCTGGCCGCGCCGGCGGAGAACCGGCAGCTCGCGCACGAACTGATCGACAGCGTCGAGGCGCTGGTGGGGCGGGCGCCGGACCGGTTCGCGATCGTGACCTCGCCGGACCAGGTCGAGCGGCTGCGCGGTGGCGAACGGATCCTGCTGGCGCTGGGCATGGAGAACGGATCTCCGATCGTGGAGCTCGATGACCTGCACGCGTTTCACGCGCGCGGCGTCCGTTACGTGACGCTCGCCCATGGGCGCAGCAATGCGCTGTCGGATTCCTCCTACGACAAGCAGCGCCCGTGGGACGGGCTGAGCCCGTTCGGGATGGAAGTCGTGACGCGGATGAACCGGCTGGGCATGATGGTCGACGTCAGCCACCTGTCCGATGCAGCCGTGACCGATGTGCTCGAAGCCAGCCGCGCACCGGTGATCGCGACCCATTCCTCGGCCCGCAGGTTCACCCCCGGGTTCGAACGCAACCTCTCCGACGAGCTGATCGGCGCGATCGCCCGGGGCGGTGGGGTGGTGCACATCAACTTCGGCTCTTCCTTTCTGACCGCCAAGGCCAACGCCTGGTATCGAGGGCGAGATGCCGCCCGCGAAGCCTGGTCGAAGCGGACCGGAAAGCCCACACAAGGTCCGGATGCCGATGCGTTCACCGAGCGCTACCGCGAGCAGCACCCGTTCCCGTACGCGGAGCTGTCCCACGTGCTCGACCACATCGACCACGTGGCCGAGCTGGCGGGGATCGACCACGTCGGCATCGGTTCGGACTTCGACGGTGTCGGCGACTCGCTGCCCACGGGCCTGAAGTCGGTGGCCGACTATCCGGCCCTGGTTGCAGGCCTGCTCGAGCGCGGCTACTCCGAGCAGGACGTACGCAAGATCCTGGGTGGGAACCTGATGAGGGTCTGGCGTGCGGTCGACAAGGTCGCCGCTGCCGCACGGCCGGAAACCTGACCGTTGCGTCCGAACCGGAGCCGCCTCAGGCCGCGCGCGCCGCGCGCCGGCGGTCGACCTCGGTGCGCAGCTTCTTGCGCAGCCGGATCTGCTGCGGGGTGACCTCGACCAGTTCGTCGTCGTCGATGAACTCCAATGCCTGCTCCAGGGACAGCCGGATCGGTGGCATCAGTCCCTCGTCGTCGTCCTTGCCGGCGGCGCGGAAGTTGGTCAGCTGCTTGCCTCGCAGGGCGTTGACCGTGAGGTCGTTGTCCTTGGAGTGGATGCCGACGATCTGGCCCTCGTAGATCTGCTCGCCCGGCTCGATCATCAGGCGTCCGCGCTCCTGCAGCGCGCCCTGCGCGTAAGCCGGCGAGGACCCGGTGGCATTGGAGATCAGCACGCCGTTCTGGCGCTGGCCGATCGCGCCCTCGGCGCGCGGCCCGTAATGGTCGAACACGTGGAACAGCAGCCCGGTGCCGGCAGTCAGCGTGCGGAACTCGGTCTGGAATCCGATCAGCCCGCGCGCCGGGATCATGAACTCCAGCCGCACCCGCCCCTTGCCATCCGGGTCCATGTTCTGCAGCAGCGCCTTGCGTTCGCCCAGCCGGCCCATGACGCCGCCCTGGTACGGCTGCTCCAGGTCCACGACCAGGTGCTCGTAGGGCTCCTGCATCGCCCCGTCGATCTCGCGCACGATCACCTCGGGGCGAGAGACGGCGAGCTCGTAGCCTTCGCGGCGCATGGTCTCGATCAGGATCGACAGGTGCAGTTCGCCGCGGCCGGAGACCTTGAACTTGTCGGCGTCGGCCGTGTCCTCGACCTTCAGCGCCACGTTGTGGCGGGTTTCGCGCATCAGGCGGTCGCGCAGCTGCCGCGAGGTCAGGAAGCGGCCGCCGCTGCGCTGCTTGTCGCCGGCGAACGGGGAGTCGTTGACCTGGAAGGTCATGCTGATGGTGGGCTCGTCGACCGTCAGTACCGGCAGCTGCTCGACTGCAGCCGGATCGCACAGGGTCTCTGAAATGCCCAGGTTCTCGATGCCCGACACCGCGACGATGTCTCCGGCCTGCGCCTCGGCCACATCGTTCCGCTCCAGGCCGTGGAAGCCCAGCACCTGCAGTACCTTGCCGCTGCGGACCCGGCCGTCGCGGTCCACGACGCTGACCGGCATGTTGGTGCGGACGCGGCCGCGCTGGATGCGGCCCACGCCGATGACCCCGACATAGTTGCTGTAGTCCAGGCTCGATATGCGCATCTGGAACGGGCCTTCCAGGTCCACCGGCGGCGGCGCCACCTTGTCGACGATGGCCTGGAACAGCGGCCCCATGTCGCCCTCGCGCACGTCCGGGTCCAGGCCGGCATAGCCGTTCAGGGCCGAGGCGTAGACGGTCGTGAAGTCGAGCTGGTGCTCGTCGGCGCCGAGGCGGTCGAACAGGTCGAAGGTCTGGTTGACGACCCAGTCCGGGCGTGCGCCGGGCCGGTCGACCTTGTTGACCACCACGATCGGCCGGAAGCCCATCGCGAATGCCTTCTGGGTGACGAAGCGGGTCTGCGGCATCGGTCCGTCCATGGCATCGACCAGGATCAGGACCGAGTCGACCATCGACAGCACGCGCTCGACCTCGCCGCCGAAGTCGGCGTGGCCGGGGGTATCGACGATGTTGATGCGGTACTCGCGGCCGTCCGGGGCCTTCCAGCCGATCGCGGTATTCTTCGACAGGATGGTGATCCCGCGCTCCTTCTCCAGGTCGCTGGAGTCCATCACCCGCTCGGCGACGACGGCGCGTTCGGCAAAGGTTCCCGACTGCCGCAGCAGCTGGTCGACCAGCGTGGTCTTGCCGTGGTCCACGTGGGCCACGATGGCGATGTTGCGGAGGTTGTCGATGCTCATGTGCGCGCAACCGGCCGGGTACTTGCGGGCCGGCCCCGGAGGATGGACTGAAGGGGAGCGGCCGCTGATGGACGGTGCCGCGTCGGGATGTTGCAATGCATTATAACCGCGGCGGGGTGGCATGCTTCACTGGCACCCCTGCCCAGGAGCCGCCGTTCATGACCCGTTCCGCCCCGATTTCCCCGTTGCTGGTGGCCCTGGACGCCGTCGGAGCCGTCCTGCTGCTCGCGGGCTTCTCAGGCGTGGTAGGGCAGGCGCCCTGGCTGGGCGTGCTGGGCGCTCCCGCCATGGCCTGGACGCTGACCGGCCTGGGGGCCGCGGTGATGGTGCTCGCACTGGGAGCCATCGTCGCAACGGTGCTGCGGCACCGCGACCAGGGCTGACCGGGCCGGTTCGGGCACTATCCTTTCCGACTCCGCCATTCCGTCCGCCGCCGCCTCCCGGAGCCCGCCATGTCCGAACTGATCGCCGAAATCGTCACTTCCCGCGGCACCATCCACCTGCGACTGTTCCCGGACAAGGCGCCGATGGCAGTCGCCAACTTCGCCAACCTCACGCGCCGGCACTTCTACGACGGGCTGACCTTCCACCGGGTCCTGCCCGATTTCATGATCCAGGGCGGTTGTCCACTGGGCAGCGGGACCGGGGGACCCGGCTATCGCTTCGAGGACGAGATCCACCCGGAGCTGCGCCACCACCGTGGCGTGCTGTCGATGGCCAATGCCGGCCCCGGCACCAATGGCAGCCAGTTCTTCATCACCCATGTGGCATGCCCGTGGCTGGACGGAAAACACACGGTGTTCGGCGAGGTCGTGGGGCCGGGCGACCAGGACATCGTGGACCACGTGCGGCAGGGGGAGAAGATCGGCTCGATCACCATCCGGGGCGACCTGGCACCGCTGTTCGCGAAGATGCACGCGCGGCTGGAGCGCTGGAACCAGGTGCTCGACGAACAGATCAAGGGCTGAGCCTCAGTCCTGCGCCTGCAGCGCGGCGATGCGCCGCGACACGGTGCCGCGCGCGTCCGCGTCCGCCAGGCGCCCGCGCAGGCGGGTGAGCAGAGTCACCCCGGCGTCTGCGCGCATGCCCAGGGCGAGCAGGCGCTGCCGGGCCCAGGCGTCGGCTGCAGTTTCCAGTTCGAGCATGTCCGTCGCCGCCCGGCTGCGTGTCCGGAAGTGCCCGAGCGCGCGGTGGCCGAGCTCGTGGGCGAGCGCGAAGGCGTGCTCGTCCCGGTCGGCAAGTTCGAGCAACGCCGATCCCACGACCAGGACGTCGTTGGGCCAAAGTCTGGCCTGCAGCCCGGCACGGGGCAGGACATACACGCGCAGCGGCACGCAGCCCACGGCATCGATCCTGCAGGCCAACGCTGCCAGTTCCCGCTCGTGCCCGGCATCGCGCGGGCCGGCACGACCCTGGACGATGCGCCGCTCGCGCCGGTCCAGCTCCGCCGTTTCGAAGGCATCGGGCCGATCCGGGCGCGTCGAGCCACAGCCGGCCAGTGCCAGCACCACCGTCGTCGCCACCAGGGATCTGATCGAGGCTCGCATCCAGCCGTCATGTTAAACTTGAAACGATCTCCCTGCGGTTCTTCAGAGGACGCCGATGCTCACGTTCGCCCGGCGCATGGGTCGTGCCAGACCCAGCGCCATCATGGAGATCGCCGACAAGGCTCGGCACCTGCGTTCGCAAGGCCGGGACATCATCAACTTCTCGATCGGCGTGCCGAACTTCCTGCCCGGCGACCACGTCTATGCAGCGGCACGCGCCGCGCTGGAACACGACTCGGGGCAGTATGGGTCCAACCGCGGCCCCGACGACCTGCTCGAGGCTTTCGTTTCGCACCTGCGCGCGCTGGGCCTGGACGGCTACGAACGCCGACACTGCGCCATTGCGATCGGCGCCAAGCACATGCTGTACAACCTGGCCGAGGCGCTGCTGGACGAGGGTGACGAAATCGCCTTCGCAACGCCCTACTGGACCAGCTACCTGGACATCGCCGAGATCCTCGGCGCCCAGGTCCGGCTGCTGTCGTGCCCGCCGGAGCAGAACTACAAGCTCACGCCGCAGCAGCTCGACGAAGCCCTGAGCGACCGGACGCGGGTATTCCTGTTCAACAATCCTTCGAACCCCACCGGCATGGTGTACTCGAAGGACGAGATCGCGGCGCTGGCTGACGTGCTGGTCGGGTACCCGACCTGGATCGTCACCGACGACATCTACAACCGCATGGTGTTCGACGGAGTGGGGTACCACAACTTCGTCCACGCGCGGCCGGAGTTGCGCGACCGTGTGATCTTCGTGGACTCGCTGTCCAAGACCTATGGCATGCCCGGCTGGCGGGTCGGCTTCATGGCCGGTCCGGAGTCCGTCGCGCAGGCGGTGGTGACGCTGAACTCGAACCACATCACGAGCGTGCCGGAGATCGTCACCGCCGCAGCCGTGGCGGCGCTGTCCGGGCCCCAGGACGTCCCCCGGGCCAGGTGCCTGGAATTCCAGGGCAAGCGCGACCAGGTGCTGGACGCCCTGGCCGCCATCCCCGGCCTCGAGTGTCCCAGGCCGCAGGGCGCCTTCTACGTGTTTCCGGACGTCTCGTGCGCGTTCGGCCGCAGCCACCAGGGCCGGCGGATCGGAAACGATCTCGATCTGTGCGCGGTTCTGCTCGAAGCCAAAGGGGTGGCCTGCGTGCCGGGCTCGGCGTTCGGCGAGCCGCGGGCGCTGCGCATTTCCTATACCTGCCCGACGGTGCAGCTGCCGGAGGGTCTGCGCCGGATCCAGGAGTTCTTCTCCGAACTTGACTGAGCGCCGCGATCCGGACGCAACGGCGCCCACTGCGTTGCCGGTCGTCGCTGTCACGGCGACCGGTCCCATCCCAGGAGCCCACCATGAAATCCCCCGTACGCGTCGCCGTAACCGGAGCTGCCGGACAGATCGGATACTCGCTGCTGTTCCGCATCGCCTCCGGCGAGATGCTGGGCAGGGACCAGCCGGTCATCCTGCAGCTTCTGGAACTGCCGATGGAGAAGCCGCAGGCGGCGCTGCGCGGCGTGATGATGGAGCTGGAGGATTGCGCCTTCCCGCTGCTGGCCGGCATGGAAGGTGGCGGTGATGCGCGGGTGGCCTTTCGTGACGTCGAGGTGGCGCTGCTGGTCGGCGCCCGGCCGCGCGGCCCCGGCATGGAACGCAAGGACCTGCTGCTGGAGAACGCGAAGATCTTCATCGAGCAGGGTCGGGCGCTGAACGAAGTCGCCAACCGCGACGCCAGGGTGCTGGTGGTGGGCAACCCGGCCAACACCAACGCCTACATCGCGATGAAGTCCGCGCCCGATCTTCCGGCGCGCAACTTCACCGCAATGCTCAGGCTCGACCACAACCGTGCGCTGAGCCAGCTCGCCGGCAAGGCCGGCGTCCAGGTCGAGAAGATCCGCCGGCTGATCGTGTGGGGCAACCATTCCCCGACCATGTACCCGGACTACCGTTTCGCTACGGTCGACGGCAAGCCGCTCAAGGACCTGATTTCGGACGACGCCTGGAACCGGGACACCTTCATCCCGACCGTGGGCAAGCGCGGCGCCGCCATCATCGAGGCCCGTGGAAGCTCCTCGGCGGCGTCGGCGGCCAACGCCGCGATCGATCACATGCACGACTGGATGCTCGGCAGCGGCAACGAGTGGGTGACCATGGGCGTGCCTTCCGACGGCAGCTACGGAATCCCCGAAGGGGTGATTTACGGCTTCCCTGTGGTGTGCGCCGACGGCCACTACGAGCTTGTGCGCGAGCTGCCGGTCGACGGCTTTTCGCGTGAGCGCATGGACACGACACTGGCCGAGCTCGAGGAAGAGCGCGCCGGTGTCGCCAACCTGCTCTGAGCCGCGTACCGGTGCGCGCGAGCATCGCCGTGTTCTGTGGCGCCAAGGCCGGCAGCGTTCCGGCCTACGCGCACGCCACCGCCGCGCTGGGCAAGGCCATTGCCGCCAGCGGCCGCACGCTCGTATATGGTGGCGGCCGGGTCGGGCTGATGGGGACGCTGGCCGACGCTGCGCTGGCCGTGGGCGGGCGCGTGATCGGCGTGATCCCGCGCGGCATGGTGGATCTGGAGCTGGCGCATCCGGGGCTCAGCCACCTCGAAGTCGTCGCCACCATGCACGAGCGCAAGGCGGCCATGTCGCGGCACGCCGACGCCTTCGTTGCTGCCCCCGGCGGCTTCGGCACGCTCGACGAGCTGTTCGAGGCCGTGACCTGGACACAGCTGGGCATCCAGCGAAAGCCGATCGGCCTGTTCGACGTCGGCGGCTTCTATGCGCCGCTGCGCCAGATGGTGGCGAGCCTGGTGACGGCGGGATTCGTGGATCCCAAGCATGCGGCCATGATCGTTTCGGCAGGCACCGCAGAGGGACTGCTTGCAGGTCTGGACGCGCTCGAGCTGCCGCTCCCGCGTTCCGAAGTCGCCGCAGGACTCAGCGCCTAGATGCTTACGATGAATCAGCAATGGAGCCATTCCGAATGAGCCCAGCAACATCCGGCCAGCGTTTCCGCGATGCGGTGGCGACCGAGAATCCGCTGCAGGTCGTTGGCGCCATCAGCGCCTATGCAGGGCTGCTGGCACGCGAGTGCGGGTACCGCGCGCTGTACGTCTCCGGCGGCGGTGTGGCGGCATCCAGCCGCGGCATCCCGGACCTGGGAATCACCACGATGGAGGACGTGGCCACCGACGTGGAGCGCCTGTGCAGCGCCGTGGACCTGCCGGTACTGGTGGACATCGACGTGGGCTGGGGTGGCGCCTTCAACATTGCCCGGACCATCGGCACCATGCACCGGGCCGGGGCCGCGGCCGTCCATATCGAGGACCAGGTGGCCGCCAAGCGCTGCGGCCACAGGCCCGGCAAGGCGATCGTCCCGGCCGCCGAGATGGTCGACCGCATCAAGGCGGCCGTGGACGCGCGAACGGACCCCGGATTCGTGATCATGGCGCGCACCGACGCGCTCGCCGTCGAGGGAATCGATGCCGCGATCGAGCGCGCGTGCGCCTGCGTGGAGGCCGGCGCCGACATGGTGTTTCCGGAGGCGATGACGCAACTGGACCAGTACCGGCGGTTCAAGCAGGCTGTCGGTGTGCCGGTGCTGGCCAACATCACCGAATTCGGCCAGACGCCGCTGTTCACGCGCGAGGAGCTGGCCTCGGCGGGGGTGGACATCGCGTTGTACCCGCTCTCGGCGTTCCGGGCGATGGCCCAGGCTGCCCTGCAGGTCTACCGCGCGATCCGCGCCGATGGCCACCAGATGGGGGTGCTCGAGACGATGCAGACGCGCGAGGAGCTCTACCGGTTCCTCGATTATCACCGCTACGAGGCCAAGCTCGACGCGCTGTTCGCGAACGACGCCGGCTGAGCGCACGGGCTTGGGGAGGTCCGGGCAGGTCCATGCCGGACTTGCCCGGACTGGCCGGGTCCGGCGGATGTCCGGACCCGGCGCCGCGGATCTGGCACTTGCTTGCCCGACCGCGGGCGCGCCATCCATGGCGCGCGAACCGCTGAACGTGTTCAGAGGGTTCCTGGACGTGTTCGGAGGTTCGCTTACGTTCCCGGCCCGGCCGGGCCGCGCAACATGCAGGAGGCATTCCCATGAGCGAGACCACGGACAAGCCCAGGCCCAAGAAGTCGGTTGCGCTGTCGGGCACGCCCGCCGGCAACACCGCGCTGTGCACGGTGGGCCGCACCGGCAACGATCTGCACTACCGCGGCTTCGCGATCCAGGATCTTGCCGCCGGCGCCACCTTCGAGGAGGTCGCGCACCTGCTGGTGCACGGCCGGTTGCCGAATACCGCCCAGCTGCAGGCCTATCGCCGCAAGCTCAGGCGACTGCGCGGCCTGCCGGCCGTGCTGGCCGAGGCGCTGGAGCTGGTGCCGGCATCGGCGCACCCGATGGACGTGATGCGCACCGGCTGCTCGGTGCTGGGCACGGTGCTGCCCGAGGGCGAGGGACAGCCGGCGCCGGATGCGCGCGACATCGCCGATCGCCTGATCGCCAGCTTCGGGTCGATGCTGCTGTACTGGTGGCACTTCACCCGCAATGGCCGCCGCATCGACACCGAGACCGACGACGAGACGGTGGCGGAGCATTTCCTGCACCTGTTGCATGGCGTGCCGCCCTCGCAGATGCATGCGCGCGCCCTGGACCGGTCGCTGATCCTGTATGCAGAACACGAATTCAATGCCAGCACCTTCGCCGCCCGTGTGGTGGCCGGCACCGGTTCGGACATGTATTCGGCGATCACCGCCGCCATCGGCGCGCTGCGCGGCCCCAAGCACGGCGGTGCCAACGAAGTGGCCATGGACATCATCGCCCGGTACCCGGGCGCAGACGAGGCCGAGGCCGACATCCGCGAGCGGGTCGGGCGCAGGGAAATCATCATCGGCTTCGGACACCCGGTCTACACGAAGGGCGACCCGCGCAATCCGATCATCAAGGAGATCTCCCGCGCCCTGTGTGTCGAAGGCGGCAACCGGACGCTGTTCGATGTATCCGAGCGCATCGAATCGCTGTTGTGGGACATGAAGAAGATGTTCCCCAACCTGGACTGGTACTCGGCCTCGGCCTACCACATGATGGGCGTGCCCACGCCGATGTTCACGCCGCTGTTCGTGATCGCGCGCACCACCGGTTGGGCCGCCCACGTGATCGAGCAGCGCCAGGACGGCAAGATCATCCGGCCCAGCGCCATCTACGTGGGTCCGGAGGACCGGGAGTTCGTGCCGATCGACCGGCGCGACTGACCCGGCGCGGCAGCTGGCGGACGGCTCCGGCCGCGGGGATCAGCCGGGCGCCGGTGAGGTTCGGCCCAGCAGGCCGCCCAGCGCCGCCATCGGCACGAAGCAGGCCAGGCCGACGATCGTGAACCACAACGGGTGCGGGATGAGCGCCACGGTCATTGCACCCAGCGCCAGTTCGATCACACCGACCACCACGGCGTGCCGGACCGGCGCGCGCCGGGCGATCCTTGCGGCGACGAAGCCGCCCAGGCATGTCCCCACGGCCCAGGCGATCAGCACCGAGACCAGCGCGCCGAACGGGACCTGCTCCATCCATTCGGCCAGCCGTTCAGGATCTCCCGGGTCGATCCCCGCTGGCGGCTGGAACACGATGTGCGAAGCCGCTTCGAGCAGGAACACCGTCACTCCGGCCG
Organism: Lysobacteraceae bacterium; assembly: GCA_035686365.1. Taxonomy (GTDB): domain Bacteria; phylum Pseudomonadota; class Gammaproteobacteria; order Xanthomonadales; family Xanthomonadaceae; genus DASRZM01. The sequence continues at coordinate 28,611 of DASRZM010000094.1, forward strand.
CGACGACGCCCGCCAGCACAGCCAAAATGCTGCGTCCCATGGGTCCGGCTCCTGATTGTCCGGGTCCAGAGGGCCTCAGAGACGATAGAAGCTGTGGTCGCCGATGCGGGCCACGGGCGGGCCCGCGGCCCAGGTCGGGCTGGCGATGTCGTGGGCCACGAAATGGTCGGCGCCCGGCACCACCTGGCGCCGCTCGGGGAGCGGCCGGGACCATTCGCTGCGCGCCTCGAAGGCGACGTTCACCGCTCGATTCCAGGCCTTGAGGTTCCGGAACCGGAAGCCGGGGTGGACCAGGGTCGGGGCGAACTGCCTGGGTGCGCGGACCACCGCGCACACGTCCTGGCCCCAGCGCCCGGTCTCGAGCCGGCGCAAGGCGACCTCGGCGACGGCACGCTGGCCCAGTTCGGTCTGGTTGCGGGCCTCCAGGTACACCGTCGTGGCGAGGCACAGGTGGTCTGCGGTGGGCTGCGGCAGCACCTGCGTGAGCCACAGTATCCAGGCCAGCTTCATGGCGGTCTCCTTGGCACGTTGCGCTGGCGCACCGGTCTTCCCGGCCGGGGTCCCGGGGAAAGGGACCTCGGCCTGGCCGGAAGCGGGGGGCACGCCAGCCTGGCGGTTGCGGATACGCCCGACGCGTCATGGCGCCGGCCGCTTCATACAGTCGCGGGACAGTGGGAGTCCCGCGGTCGCCTGGCCGCCTGCTGGGGCCGGACGCGATTCGGAGCGCACGCTAAGCGCACAACCCCGAACCGGATGTGAACGCCCGGAACGGGCCGGGACGTGAAATCGCGCTGAAGGATACCGACTCGGATGGAGTTTGTCCATCCGAATCAGCGACATAGCATTTCCCGGCCCACGCCAGAGCCGCCCACGTGCGCCGTCCGGGCCGGTCGGGCCCAGGGCGGGGCCCGACATCGGTCCGGGCCGCAGCCGGGCCGTCTGCGCGCGTTCGCCGCCGCGAGTCCGGCACAGGTCCGGACTCGCTCACGGCGAATCAAGCGCTTGCGCGGGTGCTGCGCGGCGCCGCCGTCCATGGCCGGACCAGCAGGCGGTCTTGCAACAGCCTGCTAGTGTGGAACCGGGAAGAAGCCGAGGTTGTTGGTGTCGGTCCCGAACCAGAATCCGTCCCGGCCGCGGTCGTAGCTCATGTGGCGGACGCTGCCGCCGCCGCTGGGGACCTCCACCTGCCATCGGTATTCGCCGCTTTCCGGATCGAAGCCGACCAGGCGGTTGGGCGAGACCGAGGTCTCGAAGAACCAGATGCGCCCGGCCGTGTCCACGCCCATCGCGTAGGGGCCCGAGTCGCCCGAAGGGGCGCGCCACTCCCGAACCTGGCCGGTCGAGGGGTCGAGGCGGCCCAGGTAGCCGTCTGCATAGTCCACGAACCAGATCCCGCCGTCGGTCCCCACGCCAATGCGCCGGGGCCGGGCGGATTCGCGTGGCAGCTCGATCGTTTCGACGCGATCGGCATCGACGACCGTGGCCAGCGCATGGGTGCCCAGCAGCGCCACCCAGGGCCGGCCCGAGGCCTCGGCGACGATGCCGTAGGGCAGCGTGTTGGGCCGGGACAGCGGCAGGATCCGGAAAGCGTGTGTTTCGGTGTCGAAGTGACCGATGGCATTGCCCTGCTGCAGGGTGAACCACAGGTCGCCATCGTCGTCGAAGGCCAGCGTGTGCGGATCCTTGCGGAACAGTTCGGGCTGTTCGGGGAGCGCAAAGGTCGCGAATTCGGCCGTCGCCGGGTCGTAACGGACCAGCGTTCCGTTGCCGTTGCCGGCAACCCAGGCGATCCCGTCTGCGCCCACGACCACGGTGTGCGGGCGCGTACCCTGGGGCAGGGCGAAGCGCTCGAAGTGTTCGCTCCGGGGATCGAATACCGCCAGGTAGTTGCCGGTCTGGCCGACGAACCACACGCGGCCGTCGGGCGCCACGTAAGGATCACGCGGTCGGGTGTCGGGCCAGGGCACGGTGTGCTCGGTGATCTGCACGCCGTCGGCGCCGGCCACCTGGCCGGCCAGCAGCAGGGCCAGGATCGGGACGAACCAGTTGCAGGTCATCGGTGCTCTCCGCGGGGAGTCCGCCGGTCAGTATGATCGAATGCCTGTCAAGGATCGGCGAGCGGTGGCCGATCTGGCAAAATCGGCGGCTGCCCTTATCCCCGCAGGTACCCCTCCATGAGCCACACCGACATGCGTTCGGCGCAGCGTCCGGACCCCGACCAGCCAATGGTCGAGGTCGCCGACTACGTCCTGGACTACCGGATCGATTCGGACGAGGCCTACCAGACGGCGCGCTACATGCTGCTGGACTCGCTCGGCTGCGCCATGCTGGCCATGAAGTTCCCCGAGTGCCTCCGGCACCTGGGCCCGCTGGTCCCCGGGGCCGGTCTGGTCGGCGGTTCCCGGGTGCCCGGCACCGCCTACGAGCTCGACCCGGTGCAGGCGGCCTACAACATCGGCGTACAGATCCGCTGGCTGGATTTCAACGACACCTGGCTGGCGGCCGAATGGGGCCATCCCTCGGACAATCTGGGCACCATCCTGGCCGTCGCCGACTGGCTCGACCGCCGTGCCGAGCGGGACGGCAGCCCGGGCCTGAGCGTCCGCGACGTGCTCGGCTGGGCGATCAAGGCCCACGAGATCCAGGGCTGCTACGCGCTCAGGAACAGCTTCAACCGCGTCGGGCTGGACCACGTGATCCTGGTGCGGCTGGCTTCCACCGCGGTCGCCACCGCGATGCTCGGCGGCGACCGCGAGCAGATCGTCAATGCGCTCTCGCACAGCTGGATCGACAACGGCGCCCTGCGCACCTATCGCCACGCGCCGAACACCGGCCCGCGCAAGAGCTGGGCCGCAGGCGATGCCTGCCGGCGCGCGGTGACCCACGCGCTCAACGCGATCAAGGGCTGCGTTGGTTACCCCAGCGCGCTTTCGGCCCCGACCTGGGGGTTCTACGAGGTCGCCTTCAAGGGCCGCAGTTTCGAGTTCGAGCGCCCGTTTGGCAGCTACGTCATGGAGAACGTGCTGTTCAAGATCAGCTTCCCCGCCGAGTTCCACGCCCAGACTGCGGTGGAGTGCGCGATGCGCCTGCACGGAGAAGTCGGGGACCGGATCGAGCGGATCGAGCGGATCGTGATCGAGACCCAGGAAGCCGGGGTCCGGATCATCGACAAGACCGGCCCACTGGCCAACTACGCCGACCGCGACCACTGCATCCAGTACATGGTGGCCGTACCGTTGATCTTCGGCCGCCTGACTGCGGAGGACTATGGCGACCAGGTGGCGGCCGATCCGCGCATCGACGCATTGCGCAGCCGCATGGAGGTGCGGGAGAACCCGGATTTCACCCGCGACTACTTCGATCCGGACAAGCGATCCATCGGCAATGCGGTGCAGGTCCACTTCGACGATGGCAGCAGCACCGCGCGCGTGGCGATCGATTACCCGATCGGCCACCGCAGGCGCCGCGCCGAGGGGATCCCGGTGCTGCTGGACAAGTTCCGCCGGGCGCTCGGCGGCCACCTGCCGCGGGAGCAGGTCGAGCGCATTGTGGCCGTGGCCGAGGACCCGGCCGCGCTCGACGCCCTGCCCGTCCGCGACCTGATGGCCCTGTTGACCATTGCGGAATGATCCGCAAGTACATGATTTTAAATAATAAATACGGGAATCGCCGGGACCGGTCCCGGTTTTGGGGTGGCCGGACGCAGGCTTCGGGGGGTTGTTACCAAATCGTTAACTTATCTTCACAAATGAGTTAGTATTCTGGTACGTGATGGCATGCAGGACCGCGTACCGTCACCGGCTTTACTTCGGGGAACCCCACACCGATTCCGATCGGACGACCAGGAGCTGACGATGAAGAAGAACCTCCTCTGTTGCGCCATGCTCGGTGCCCTGGGCCTCGCCCAGGCTGCCGCGGCGCAAGAGTATTTCGACGACCGCTGGTACATGACGGCCACTGCCGGCCGCTTTGTCGCCGATGGCGATCGCCAGACGGACAACGCCTGGCATGGCGGCATCGGTTTCGGCTGGTGGTTGAATCCGAACTTCTCGATCGATATCGACACCACCTACACCAAGCCCTACCGCGACGGTAATTCGCTGAACTGGAGCCTGTACGGGCTGGGCCTGACCGGTCGCTACCACTTCCGTCCGGAAGACCGCAACTGGTGGCCGTACTTCTACTTCGGCGCCGGCGCACTGCGTCACGAGGTGGAGTACTCCGACCCGTTCGGTGGCCGTCCGATCGAGAACGAGGGCACCAGCCTGTACGTGTCTGCCGGTGGCGGCCTGCAGGCCGACCTCGGCCGTTTCGGCGCCCGTGCCGAGATCGGTGCACGCCACGACTTCGATGACGACAACCTCGACAGCAACGGCTACACCGACTTCCTGTCCTCGGTCAGCCTGCTGGTCAAGTTCGGCCCCGAGCCGACCCGCCGGATCGAGCCGCAGGAGCCGGCGCGCGAGCCGGTCATCACCTGTGCCGACCTGGATGACGACGGCGACGGTGTGAACAACTGCGACGACCGCTGCCCCAACTCGCAGCCCGGCCAGGCCGTCGGCCCGGATGGTTGCCCGGTTCCGCTGACGATCGACCTGCGTGGCGTGAACTTCGACTTCGACAAGTCGAACCTGCGTCCGGACGCGATCGCCACGCTGAACGAGGCGATCGAGGTGCTGAACCGGTATCCGGACCTGCGCGTGGAGGTGGCCGGCCATACCGATTCGATCGGTACCGACGCGTACAACCAGGGCCTGTCGGAGCGCCGCGCGCGCGCGGTATACGACTACCTGGTCAACAACGGCATCAACTCCTCGCGGCTGATCGGACCGGTCGGCTACGGCGAGTCTCGCCCGATTGCGCCGAACACCAACCCGGACGGGTCGGACAATCCGGAGGGCCGTGCCCAGAACCGCCGTACCGAGCTGAACGTCGAGAACTGACGGGCCGGTCACGGTTTCACGCTGCGAAGCCCGGCATCTGCCGGGCTTCGCTTTTTCCGGCTTGTGGTCGCGCTGGCAGGCGCATAGACTCGGGCCGCAATGCGATCGGCACCGGAGTACCGATGAACACGACCACGACGGCGGTGCTGGCGCTGGCGCTGATTGCCGGACAGGCTCATGCAAGCTGCAATGTCGACTCGGTGCGCCAGCCGTTGCCGGTGCGCGATGGAACGCTGGCGCCGTTGGCTCCGGGCCTGCACGGCGGGCCCGACGTGCTGGCCTTCGCAGGCGAGGCCCTGGCCCTGCCGCAGGGCGAGCTGCTGGCGCTGGACCAGGTGCTGCTGCGGCGCCGACTCTCCGACTGCGTGGTGGACGAGTATGCCGGTTACGTGCCACGTACCGAGTTCGACAACACGCCGTACCGCTTCAACATGGACCAGGGCAAGAACTTCAGCGCCGAAGAGTTCGACGCCTGGATGAAGAAGCGCGGCATCCGGATCGCCAAAGGCCGGGCCGGGGCAACCCAGGCACCGACGACCCAGGCTCAACCAGCCGGCGCGCAGCTGCCTGACGCGCAGGCTCCGGTACCGCCCGCCGAGGAGTCCCGGTAGGGCTTCGCGCCGGATCCCGGTGCGGCTTCGGCGGCCGTGCGCGGCGGATCGATCGCCGGTGCTTCAGCGGGGCGCGAACCGATAGTGCCCGACCAGCCACTGGTCGCCGCCGCCATAGCCGAACAGCTCCGCGCACGCCATCCAGAACATCCGCCAGCGTCGGTTCCATACCGCCGCCCCGGCGCCGTACACCTGCTCCATGATCGGAACGATGCTGCGTGAGTTCCGGTCATGGTTGGCCAGCCAGTCCGGGAGCCAGCCGCGCTCGGCCAGCGAGATCGGGCTCAGCGGAGCGGGCGCCGTCGCGGCGTCGAGGGTCACGGAACAGGCCTCGTTCACTGGTTGTGCCGGCGCGCTGGAAACCACGGGAAGAAGGCACTGGTCTCGCGCTGGTAGCGGCGGTAGGCCTCCCCGCGCGTCCGCAGCGCCTGCGCCTCGGTGTAGGGGATGCCGGTGCCCCACAGCAGGGCGGCACCCATCAGCACCGGTCCGAGCAGCAGGCTGACCCACCACCAGGGCGAACCCACGCTGAGCAGCACATAGCAGAACCAGTGCAGCCATTCGAAGAAGTAGTTCGGATGGCGGGAATACCGCCACAGCCCGATGCGGCAGACCTTTGCGCGATTCTCGGGCGCTGCCCGGAATCGGGCCAGTTGGCGGTCGGCAAGACTCTCGCCGACCAGCGCCAGGATCCAGACCGCTACGGCGGCATGGGTCCAGGTGTCCGATGCCGGAACCTGGTTGGAAGCCGCCACCAGGAACGGGACCGACATCAGCGTGGCGATCAGTGCCTGCGCCTGGAAGAACCAGAAGAACCTGCGCTGGCTTCCGGCCCAGTGCGTGCGCAGCTGACGGTAACGGCCGTCCTCGGCCTCGCTGAGGACGCGGGCGAGCAGGTGCAGCACCAGGCGCATGGCCCAGATTCCGGCCAGCATCGCCACCAGCAGCCGCTGCAGGCCCGGACCTGCAGCGACGGCGCCATACAGCAGTGCGGCGACGGCCATCAGCGCAGCCCAGGCCACGTCGACGTAGCCGGCGTTCCGGGTGCGCCGCTGCAGCTCCCAGGCCGCCGTCATGACCACAATGCCGACCGCCAGGTGCAGCACCAGCGGCCACAGCATCGGCACCTCGTTCACGACCTACCTCCGGGGACGGGTTCGACACGCCCTTCCCGGACCTGTCCACGGTGCTGGTACCAGAGTCCAGGTTGCGCGGCGATGAAAGCCACCGGATTCATTCTCCCTGCAGCGGCGGATCCAGCTGCATGCGGCGGGCGCCCGGGCGCGCCGGCAACAGCTGCACGTCGCAGTCGTGGAAGATGAAGGTACCCGGCACCTCGCGCTCGGCCGCGGTGGGCGCGGTCCGCAGTCAGCTTGCCGCCAGGCCCGCGATCCCGGATCCGACCACGGTCCGGATCGGCAGCGCGCCGCAGCGACTGCAGCGCGCGTCCAGTGTAGCCGCGATCGCCATGGCCTTTGCGCGGGCCGCGCCGATCCGCGATGCTCACGCGATGAGTCGATCCGGGCCCCCGGCCAGAGTGCGTCACGGCCTCGCACGCGCCCTGAGCAAGCGCGGCTTCTGCTCGCGCTCGCAGGCCGAGCGGCTGGTGCGCGAAGGGCGGGTGCGCCTCAATGGCCGGGTAGCGAACGACCCGGAAACGTCGACCGACGTGCTCTCCGACAGGATCGAGGTCGACGGTCGCCCGCTGGGGCCGCTGGTGGGGTGCTACCTGATGCTCAACAAGCCGCGCGGACTGCTCACCACGCGTGCGGACGAGTCCGGTCGGGACACGGTGTACCGGTGTCTGCAGGGTGCCGACCTGCCGTGGTTGGCGCCGGTCGGGCGCCTGGACCGCGCCAGCGAGGGCCTGCTGCTGTTCAGCAACGACCCGGCCTGGGCGGCGGCGATCACCGGGCCGGGAGGACCGGCAAAGCGCTACCACGTCAAGCTGCGACCGGCCTGCGGACCCGACGCGGTCGCGGCGCTGACCGCCGGCGTTCGCGACGGTGGCGAGCTGTTGCGCGCTGCCGAGGCATCGGCGCTGCGCCGGTGGCAGAAGTCGAGCTGGGTGAATGTGCTGCTGGAGCAGGGGCGCAATCGCCAGATCCGCCGCATGTGCGCAGCGCTGGGATTCGAGGTCGAGCGGCTCGTCCGGGTCGCGATCGGCGGGCTCGAACTGGGCACGCTGCCCAAGGGCGGCTGGCGCGAGCTCGAAGCCGACGAGGTGCGCGCGCTGGCGCCCGGCGCTTCCGGGATGCCGGAGGGCAGGCTCAGATCACCCCCAGGCGCCGCCCCACGCGGGTAAAGGCATCGATCGCACGGTCCAGGTGCTCGCGGGTGTGGGCTGCGCTCATCTGCGTGCGGATCCGGGCCTGGCCCTGCGGCACGACCGGATAGAAGAAGCCGATCGCGTAGATGCCCTCCTCGAGCAGTCCGGCAGCGAACTGCTGTGCGAGATTGGCCTCGTGCAGCATCACCGGCACGATCGGATGCTCGCCCGGCCTGATCTCGAAACCGGCCGCACCGATGCGCTCGCGGAAGTAGCGGGTATTCTCGTGCAGCCGCTCGCGCAGACTGCCGGCCCCGGCCAGCAGCTCGAAGACACGGATCGAGGCCGCCACGACCGGCGGCGGCAGCGAGTTGGAGAACAGGTACGGGCGCGAGCGCTGCCGCAGCATCTCGATGATCTCGCCGCGGCCGGTGGTGAAGCCGCCCAGTGCACCACCAAGGGCCTTGCCCAGGGTGCCGGTGAACACGTCGATGCGGTCCATGACTCCGTGCACCTCGGCCGAGCCGCGGCCCCCGGCACCCACGAAGCCGGTGGCATGGCAGTCGTCGATGTGGACCATCGCACCGTAGCGGCCGGCCAGCTCCGTGATGCGGTCCAGCGGCGCCAGGTAGCCGTCCATGCTGAACACGCCGTCGGTCGTGATCATCCTGGTGCGCGCGCCGGCCGCATCGGCGGCCTGCAGCTGCCGCTCCAGATCGTCGGTGTCGCGGTTGGCGTAGCGGAACCGCCTGGCCTTGCACAGGCGCACGCCGTCGATGATCGAGGCATGGTTGAGTGCGTCGGAGACGATCGCATCGGCCTCGCCCAGCAGCGGCTCGAACAGGCCGCCATTGGCGTCGAAGCACGCCGCGTACAGGATCGTGTCCTGCGTTCCGAAGAATGCGGAGATGGTGCGTTCGAGCTCCTTGTGCAGGTCCTGGGTGCCGCAGATGAAGCGCACGCTGGCCATGCCGAAGCCGTGGGTTTCCAGCGCATCCCTGGCGGCGGCGATGACCTCGGGATGGTCGGCCAGGCCCAGGTAGTTGTTGGCGCAGAAGTTCAGCACCCTGCGTCCGTCCTGGAGCTCGATCTCCGCCGACTGCGGCGAGGTGATCACCCGCTCGGTCTTGAACAGACCCAGTTCGCGGATGGAGTCCAGTTCGCTCCTGAAGCGATCTTCGGCAACAGCCATGGCTTCCTCCTTCAGCTCCAGCTGCACACGACCTTGCCGCACATGCCCGAGTCCATCAGCTCGAAACCGCGCTCGAAGTCGTCGATGTGGATCTGGTGCGTGAGCGCCTTCTGCAGCGGAAACCCCGAGAGCACCATCTGCGTCATCTTGTACCAGGTCTCGTACATGCGGCGGCCATAGATGCCCTGCACCGTCAGGCCCTTGAAGATCAGCTTGTCCCAGTCGATCCCGGCGCCGTTGGGCAGCAGGCCCAGCAGCGCGATCTTGCCGCCGTGGTACATGGCATCGAGCATGTCCGAGAATGCACGCGGGTTGCCCGACATCTCCAGGCCGACGTCGAAACCCTCCATGTGCAGGTCGGAAACCACGTCCTTGAGCGACTGCTTGGAGACGTTGACCACCCGCGTGGCGCCCATGTCGGCTGCGAGCTTGAGCCGGTAGTCGTTGACGTCGGTGACCACGACGTTGCGCGCCCCCACCCACTTGCAGATCCCCGCCGCAATGATGCCGATCGGGCCGGCGCCGGTGATCAGCACGTCCTCGCCGATCACGTCGAACTCCAGCGCGCAGTGCGCGGCGTTGCCGTAGGGGTCGAAGAAGGCGGCCAGCTCGGACGGGATCTGGTCGGGGATCGGCCACAGGTTGGAGGAAGGCATCACCAGGTACTCGGCGAAGGCGCCGTCGCGCTGGACGCCGATGCCGACCGTGTTCGGGCACAGGTGCGGGCGGCCGGCGCGGCAGTTGCGGCAGTGGCCGCACACGATGTGTCCCTCGGCAGAGACGCGCTGTCCGGTGCGGTAGCCGGTGACGCCGGGCCCGAGCCCGACGATGCGGCCGACGAACTCGTGGCCGATCACCAGGCCGGGCCGGATCACGCGCTGGCTCCACTCGTCCCACTTGTAGATGTGAAGGTCGGTGCCGCAGATCGCGGTCTTCTCGAGCCTGATCAGCACCTCGTTGGCGCCGGGCTCGGGCCGTGGCACCTGTTCCATCCAGATGCCGCGGCGGGCCTCGCGCTTGACCAGGGCTTTCATCGTCTCGGCCATGGGGATGTCCGCGTGCGGGAAAGGCCGCGGATTATACGACCGCTCGCGCATGGGGCCCGTCCGGGGATTGAAAAGACCGATTCGGGCGCGCACGCTTTCGCCCACGCAGCCTGCAGCGGAAGGACCAGATGACGGAAAAGCGCTACTTCGGCACCGACGGGATCCGTGGCCGCGTCGGGCATGGCCCGATCTCGGCCGACTTCGTGCTGAGGCTGGGTTGGGCCGTGGGCCGGGCGCTGGCAAAGGGCGGCCGTCCGACCGTGGTGATCGGCAAGGACACGCGGATCTCCGGGTACATGTTCGAATCCGCGCTGGAGGCCGGGCTGGTCGCGGCCGGGGCCGACGTGCGCCTGCTGGGGCCGATGCCGACCCCGGGCGTGGCCTACCTGACACGGTCGCTGCGCGCGGATGCGGGGATCGTCATCAGTGCCTCGCACAATCCCCACTACGACAACGGCATCAAGTTCTTCTCCGCACTGGGCGAGAAGCTGTCCGACGAGCTGGAGCTGGCGATCGAGGCGGCGCTGGAGCTGCCATTCGACACCGTGCCATCGGAGAACCTGGGCAAGGCCGCCCGCGTGGACGCGGCGGCAGCGCGCTACGCCGAGTTCTGCAAAGGCACGGTGGGAGAGTCGATGTCGCTGCGCGGCCTGAAGCTGGCGGTGGACTGCGCCAACGGGGCGACCTACCAGATTGCACCGAAGCTGTTCGAAGAGCTCGGCGCACAGCTGGTGGCGAAGATCGGCGTCGAACCCGACGGCCTGAACATCAATGCCGGTTGCGGCAGCACCCATCCAGCCGCCGTGCAGGAAGCCGTCCGCATGGAGAAGGCGGATCTTGGCATCGCCTTCGACGGCGACGGCGATCGCCTGATCATGGTGGATTCGGAAGGATCCGTGGCCGACGGCGACGACCTGCTGTACGTGCTTGCCTGCGACCGCCACCTGCGCGGTGTCCTGCAGGGGCCCGTGGTGGGCACGCTGATGACCAATTTCGGGTTCGAACAGGCGTTGCAGCGGCGCGGCATCGGATTCGTGCGCGCACGCGTTGGCGACCGCTACGTGCACCGGATGCTGGTCGAGCTCGGCGGTGTGCTCGGCGGCGAGGCGTCCGGGCACCTGCTGTGCCTGGACAAGGCGACCACCGGCGACGGCATCGTCAGCGCGCTGCAGGTGCTCGAGGTCGTGCAGCGCAGCGGTCGCACGCTGCGGACACTGCTCGAGGGACTGGTCAAGGTGCCGCAGCGGACCCTCAACGTGCCGGTGACCCCGGGCCTGCGGGTGGCCCAGCACCCAGGCGTGTGCGAGGCGCTGGCAGGGGCCGAACGCGAACTCGAAGGCCGTGGACGGGTGGTGCTGCGGCCTTCGGGGACCGAACCTGTGGTGCGCGTGACCGTGGAAGCCGACGACGAGGGGCTGCTGGAGCGGACCCTGCAAAGGCTTGCCGAGGCGGTGCGCGAAGCGGCCTGAACCGGCCGGCCCTACAATGCGACGGTCCGCCACCGCCCTGGAATCGGATCCCGTGAGCCAGATACCGACCCTGGACATCCGCCGGTTCGATACCGACCGCGATGCCTTCGTCTCCGAACTGGGCGCGGCCTATGAGGAATGGGGCTTCTGCGGCATCCGCGGACACGGCGTGCCCGAGGCGCTGGTCGAGAAGGCCTACGACGCCTTCCGCCGTTTCTTCGCACTGCCGCACGAAACCAAGATGAAGTACCACGTGCCCGGGTCCGGGGGCGCGCGCGGCTACACGCCGTTCATGGTCGAGACCGCCAGGGACTCGCAGTACCCGGACCTGAAGGAGTTCTGGCACATCGGCCGCGAGCTGCCGGCCGGATCCCCGCATGCCCAGGTGATGCCGCCGAACCTGTGGCCCGCGGAGATCGAGGGTTTTCGCGAATCAGGCTATGGCCTGTACCGCGCGCTCGATACGCTGGGCGTGCGGGTGCTGCGCGGTCTGGCCCTGCACCTTGGTCTGCCCGAGCGCTGGTTCGACGACAAGGTCGATTGCGGCAACTCGATCCTGCGCCCGATCCATTACCCGCCGATCACCGAGGCCGAGGTCCCGAACGTGCGCGCCGGCGCCCACGAGGACATCAATTTCATCACCCTGCTGGTCGGGGCCAGCGCCGAGGGGCTGCAAGTGCGCTCGCGCAAGGGGGACTGGGTGCCGTTCACCGCCGCCGAAGGCACCATCGTGGTCAATATCGGGGACATGCTGCAGCGGCTGAGCAACCACGTGTATCCATCGACCACCCACCGCGTGGTCAATCCGCCCGGCGGGCGGGCCCGGCAGCCGCGCTACTCGGTACCCTTCTTCCTGCATCCGAATCCCGACTTCCTGATCAGCACGCTGCCGCAGTGCGTGACCGCGGCCAACCCGGACCGTTATCCGGAGCCGATCACGGCGCACGAGTACCTGCTGGAACGGCTGCGGGAGATCCGGCTGATCTGAGCAGGCCGCGCGCCGCATCGCACGCTGACCGCCGATCAGGTCTTGCGGAAATCCCGGGAGCGACGCTGGATCAGCGCCAGCGCCGTCCGGTCGGGCAGGTGCTTGGTCAGCGCCCGGATCCAGCGGTTGGCGCGTCCGGGTACGTGCACGACGCGACCGCGTTCGAGTGCATCGAACCCCTCGCGTGCCACCTGGTCGGCATCCATCCACATCCAGCGGGGCAGCCGCGAGACCTGTCCCCGGGTGCCGGTGACGTCGTGGAACTCCGACCAGGTGAAGCCCGGACACAGGGCCGTGACCCGGATGCCGCGCCCGCGGTTCTCCAGCGCCAGCGATTCGGAGAACCGGATCATGAACGCCTTGGCCGCTGCGTACAGCGTATGTCCGGCCGAGCCGGGCACCAGCCCGGCCAGCGAGGCGACGTTGAGGATGCCGCCCCGGCCGGCTGCCTGCATGGCGGGCAGGAAGCGGTAGCTGAGCTCGCACACGGCCGTCACCATCACCTGCAGGAACCGCTGGTGCTCGGACCAGGCCGGTGCCTCGAACCTGCCCGGCAGGCCGTAGCCGGCGTTGTTGACCAGCAGGCCGACGCTGCAGCCCTCGCGCACGACCCATTGCTGCAACCGTGTCGGCGCGCCCGGGTCGGCCAGGTCATCGGCCAGCCAGCGGACCGGCACCTGCGGCTGCAGGCTCTGAGCCAGGTCGCGCAGGCGGTCCTCGCGGCGCGCGGTCAGCAGCAGGGGCTGTCCGCGGCGCGCGCATTCGCGCGCGATCGCCGCACCGATACCGCTGGAGGCGCCGGTCACGAGCGCGTAGTGGTCCTGGCTGCCCATGGTCCCGTGATGACGGCGAGGCCAGCGGGCACGATAGCAGCCTGCCGAGGATGCCGCGCAGGTTTGCCAGGGTCCGGCCACGCGGTATCCTCGCGGCCCCGACCGCCGCCCTTGGCTCCCGGAGGGCTTCTGAATGCGCCGCAGGATCGTTGCCGGAAACTGGAAGATGCACGGCGAGCGCGCTTTCGCGCGCGCGCTGCTCGATGCGGTCGCGGCCTCCGGTTCGCCGGCCGGCGTCGAGCTGATCGTGCTGCCGCCGCTGCCGTTCCTGTCGGAGCTGTCGAGCCGCTACGGCGGCGCGGGCCTCGCATTCGGCGCCCAGGATCTGAGCGAACACGCCCAGGGCGCGTTCACGGGTGAAGTTTCCGCGACGATGCTTGCCGACGCCGGCTGCCGCTACGTGCTGGTAGGGCACTCCGAACGTCGCCAGTACCACCACGAGGATTCCGGGCTGGTGGCGCGAAAGTTCCTGGCCGCCCGGGCGGCCGGGCTGGCGCCGATCCTGTGCGTGGGCGAGACCCTGCACCAGCGCGACGCCGATCAGACCCGCTGGGCGATCGAGCAGCAGCTCGAGCCGCTGCTGGAGGCCGGTGGCATCCAGTGCCTGCAGGGCGCGATCGTGGCCTACGAGCCGGTGTGGGCGATCGGGACCGGCCGGACCGCCGCCCCGGAGCAGGCACAGGAAGTCCACGCCTTCATCCGTGGCGAACTCGGCGCGCGTGATGCTAAAATCGCGAATTCGCTGCCGATCCTCTATGGCGGCAGCGTCAAGCCGTCCAACGCCGCCGAGCTGTTCGCGCAGCCCGATGTCGACGGGGGACTGATCGGGGGTGCTTCCCTGGTCGCCGACGATTTCCTTGCCATCGCCCGCGCCGCGGCGCGGGAGAGCTGAACCATGCTGACCCTGGTCAATGTCCTGTACGTCCTTCTCTCCATCGCGATGGTGGCGCTGATCCTGCTGCAGCGCGGGTCCGGTGCCGCCGCCGGTTCCGGATTCGGAGCCGGTGCCTCCGGTACCGTGTTCGGAGCGCGCGGCGCCGCGAACTTCCTGTCCAAATCCACGGCGGTCCTGGCAACGCTGTTCTTCGCGCTGAGCCTGGGCATGGCGTGGTATGCGAGCCGATCGGCACCGGCCGCGCCGCAGGACGACCTGGGCGTCATGTCCAGCCTGGCCGAACCGGCGCCACAGCCCGCGCCCGAAACGGCGACGCCCTCGGAGGTTCCGTCGGCGCCGCAAGCCGAGCAGCCCGAGTCCGAACAGGGCGATGCGAACCCGCCACAGGGCGACGGCGCCGTTCCGGAACCTGCCGGGGACGGCTGAGCGTCCTGTTACAATGCCGGGCCGCTTTCGCTGCGCGAACGCGGGCACAAGAGAGTGGATCGCTGCCCAGGTGGTGGAATTGGTAGACACGCTATCTTGAGGGGGTAGTGGCGAAAGCTGTGCGGGTTCGAGTCCCGCCCTGGGCACCATCAATGCTTCCTGCCGGCGCCCCGGGCGCGGTGCGTCGGCCCTGATGCGCTCCAAACGTTCCCTGCCGGGGCGGAGTGCGGAGGTTCCGGGTCTGTGCTGGGCGAGTACCTGCCGATACTGCTGTTCCTGATCGTCTCCACCGTGATCGGCGTGACCCTGCTGGTCGTGGGCTGGGCGCTCGGGCCCAGCCGTCCGGATGCCGAAAAGCTCTCACCCTACGAGTGCGGCTTCGAGGCCTTCGAGGACGCGCGCATGAAGTTCGACGTGCGCTACTACCTGGTCGCGATCCTGTTCATCATCTTCGACCTGGAGATCGCGTTCCTGTTTCCGTGGGCGGTCGTGTTCAAGGACATCGGATGGACCGCGATCGTGGCGATGGCCCTGTTCCTGGGCATCCTCGTGATCGGTTTCATCTACGAATGGAAGAAGGGCGCCCTGGAGTGGGAATGAGGGACTGAGGCCGGAGCAGCAATGGGAATTTCGCAGTACTTCAACAATCCCGAGCCGGTCGGCCGCGTCGACTCGATCCTGCGGCCCGAGGACGACAACCCACTGCTCGAGCGCGGTTTCGTCACCACCTCGCTGGACACGCTGATCAACTGGGCGCGCACGGGCTCGATGTGGCCGATGACCTTCGGGCTGGCGTGCTGTGCGATCGAGATGATGCATGCCGGCGCAGCGCGCCTGGACCTGGACCGCTACGGCGTGGTGTTCCGTCCCAGCCCGCGGCAGTCCGACGTGATGATCGTGGCCGGTACGCTGGTCAACAAGATGGCGCCGGCATTGCGCAAGGTCTACGACCAGATGCCCGACCCCAAGTGGGTGATCTCGATGGGCTCGTGCGCGAACGGCGGCGGCTATTACCACTATTCGTACGCGGTGGTGCGCGGCTGCGACCGCATCGTGCCGGTGGACGTGTACGTGCCGGGGTGTCCGCCTACCGCTGAGGCGCTGATCTACGGGATCCTGCAGTTGCAGAAGAAGATCCGGCGTACCAACACCATCGCCCGCTGACGACTGCCATGGCCGAAGACAGATCGACCCTTGCCGGAATGCTGCGTGCCCGCTTCGAGTCGAAGCTGGCGTCGGTGAAGGTCGTGCGTGGCGAGACGACGATCGAGCTGGCTCCCGAATCGTGGCTGGAGGTCGCGCGGGCGCTGCGCGAGGAGCCCGAGTTCGACTTCGAGCAACTGGTCGACGTGTGCGGCGTCGACTACCTGGGCTACGGCGACAGCGAGTGGGACGTGGCCGACGTAACCACCGAGGGCTACTCACGGGGCGTGGAAGGCCTGGGCCCGGGGCGCCTTGCCGAGGGTCTTGCGCCATCGGCCCAGGTACCCGAACGACGCTATGCGGTGGTCGCCCACCTGCTGTCGCTGCGCCACAACCGGCGCCTGCGCATGCGCTGCTTTGCCGATTCGGCATTCCCGCTGGTGCCCTCGCTGGTCGAGGTCTGGGCCAGCGCCAACTGGTTCGAACGCGAAGCCTTCGACCTGTTCGGCATCGTGTTCGAGGGCCACCCGGACCTGCGCCGGATCCTGACCGATTACGGCTTCATCGGTCATCCGTTCCGCAAGGACTTCCCCCTGATCGGCAACGTCGAGGTGCGTTACGACCCCGAAAAGGCGCGCGTGGTCTACGAGCCGGTGTCGATCGAGCCGCGTGTGCTCGTGCCGCGCGTGATCCGCGACGACTCGCGCTACGAGCAGGCGCAGGCCGAGCAGGCCGCGGACGGGTCCGGCTCGTGATGCCCGCCGCTTCCCGCCCGCCCGGTGCCGCAAGCCGCGCCTGCGCGCAGCCGTGACCGTCATGGACGAAATCCGCAACTACACGATGAACTTCGGTCCGCAGCACCCGGCGGCGCACGGCGTGCTGCGGCTGGTGCTGGAGATGGACGGTGAGACCGTGCAGCGCGCCGACCCGCACGTGGGCCTGCTGCACCGCGCCACCGAGAAGCTCGCCGAATCCAAGCCGTTCAACCAGTCGATCGGCTACATGGACCGGCTCGACTACGTCTCGATGATGTGCAACGAGCACGCCTACGTGCTCGCCATCGAGGGACTGCTCGGCATCCGGGCGCCCGCACGGGCGCAGTGGATCCGCACGATGTTCGACGAGATCACGCGCATCCTCAACCACCTGATGTGGCTTGGCACCCATGGCCTGGACCTGGGTGCGATGACGCTGTTCCTGTATGCGTTCCGCGAGCGCGAGGAGCTGCTGGACTGTTACGAGGCGGTGTCGGGTGCGCGCATGCACGCGACCTACTACCGGCCCGGCGGCGTGTACCGTGACCTGCCCGACCGCATGCCGCGCTACCGGGAGTCGCCCTGGCACAAGGGCAGGGACCTGGAGCGCCTGAACGCCTGGCGCGGCGGCTCGATGCTGGATTTCCTGGATGCGTTCACCGAGGACTTTCCGCGCCGCGTGGACGAGTACGAAACCCTCCTCACCGACAACCGGATCTGGAAGCAGCGCACCGTCGGGATCGGTGTGGTGCCGCCGGAGATGGCCTATGCCTGGGGCATGACCGGCCCGATGCTGCGCGGCTCGGGCATCGCCTGGGACCTGCGCAAGAAGCAGCCCTATGCGAAGTACCGGGAGGTCGAGTTCGACATTCCGGTGGGTGCCGGCGGCGACTGCTACGACCGTTACCTGGTGCGGGTGGAGGAGATGCGGCAGTCCAACCGCATCATCCGGCAGTGTGTGCAGTGGCTGCGCGAGAACCCGGGCCCGGTGATGGTCCGCAACTTCAAGGTCGCGCCTCCATCCCGCGAGGAGATGAAGGACGACATGGAAGCGATGATCCACCACTTCAAGCTGTTCACCGAGGGCTACTGCGTACCCGAGGGCGAGATCTACACCGCCGTGGAGGCGCCAAAGGGCGAGTTCGGCTGCTACCTGGTCTCCGACGGCGCCAACAAGCCGTTCCGGGTCAAGCTGCGGGCGCCGGGGTTTGCGCACCTGTCGGCGATCGACGAGCTGGTACGCGGACACATGCTGCCCGACGTCGTGGCCGTGATCGGCACCATGGACATCGTGTTCGGGGAGATCGACCGATGACCGGTTCCCCCCACCCGGTCCTTTCCGTATGCGGACCGCACAGGTCACGGCGGCAATCCGGGGGGCACCGGAACGTCCGGCCGCAGGTGCGGGTGCGCTCCCGGGGCCTGCGGGCAGCAGGGACAAGGGCATGAAAGCTACCGGAAATTTAGAGGCCGTCCGCGACGTCGACCCGATGCAGCTGCTGTCGGACGATACCCGCCGGCGCATCGACCACTGGGTCGCGAAGTTCCCGCCCGGACGCAAGCGCTCGGCGGTGATCCAGGGACTGATGGCCGCGCAGGACCAGAACCGCGGGTGGCTCAGCGACGAGCTGGTCGCCGCGGTCGCCAGGTACCTGGACATCCCTCCGGTCTGGGCCTACGAGGTCGCAACCTTCTATTCGATGCTCGAGACCGGCAAGGTCGGTCGCAACAATGTGGCGATCTGCACCAACATCTCGTGCTGGCTCAACGGCGCCGAGGACATCGTGCGCCATTGCGAGAAGAAGCTGGGCATCGCCGTGGGCGAATCGACGCCGGACGGGCGCATCTACCTGAAGAACGAAGAGGAATGCCTGGCCGCCTGCTGCGGAGCGCCGATGATGGTGGTCAACGGCCACTACCACGAAAACCTCACGACCGGGAAGGTCGACGAGATCCTCGACTCGCTGGATTGAACGCAGGACCCGCGGCCCGCACTTGCGGACCCCGAACGGAAAGACGCTGACGATGGCTTACGGACCTGTCCCGCAGGAACACAACGTCTGCTTCACCACGCTCCACTTCCAGGAGCCATGGAGCTACGACAACTACCTCAAGGCCGGTGGCTACCAGGCCTGGCGCAAGGTGCTGGACGGAAAGATCCCGTCCGAGCAGGTGGTGGAGATGGTCAAGCAGTCGGCGCTGCGCGGTCGCGGCGGCGCGGGGTTTCCGACCGGCCTGAAGTGGAGCTTCATGCCGCGCGGCGCGCAGGGGCAGAAGTACATCCTGTGCAATTCCGACGAATCCGAGCCGGGAACGTGCAAGGACCGGGACATCCTCCGCTACAACCCGCACGCGGTGATCGAGGGCATGGCGATCGCCTGCTACGCGACCGGCTCGACGGTTGCCTACAACTACCTGCGCGGCGAGTTCCACCACGAGCCGTTCGAGCGACTGGAGCAGGCCTTGGCGGAGGCCTACGCGCACGGCTGGCTGGGCAAGGACATCCTGGGCTCGGGCGTGGACGTGGACATGTACACGGCACTGGGCGCCGGCGCCTACATCTGCGGCGAGGAGACCGCGCTGATGGAGTCGCTGGAGGGCAAGAAGGGCCAACCGCGCTACAAGCCGCCGTTCCCCGCCAGCTTCGGCCTGTATGGCAGGCCGACCACGATCAACAACACCGAAACCTACGCCTCGGTGCCGGCGATCATCCGCAACGGCCCGGAGTGGTTTCTGGGCCTGGGCAAGCCCAACAACGGCGGCGCCAAGATCTTCTCGGTGTCCGGCCACGTCGGCAATCCGGGCAACTTCGAAGTCCGGCTGGGCACGCCGTTTGCCGAACTTCTGGAGCTGGCCGGAGGCGTGCGCGGCGGGCGCAGACTCAAGGGCGTGATTCCGGGCGGTTCGTCCATGCCGGTGCTGCCGGGCGAGACGATCATGCAGTGCACGATGGACTACGACTCGCTGCAGAAGGCCGGATCGGGCCTGGGGTCGGGGGCGGTCATCGTGATGGACGAATCCACCTGCATGGTGCGCGCCTGCCGTCGCATCGCGCGCTTCTACTATGCGGAGTCCTGCGGCCAGTGCACGCCGTGCCGTGAGGGCACCGGCTGGATGTACCGCATGCTCACGCGGATCGTCGAGGGCAAGGGCACGCTTGCGGACCTGGAACTGCTGCGCGCCGCAGCCGGACAGATCGAGGGGCACACGATCTGCGCCTTCGGCGAGGCCGCGGCCTGGCCCGTGCAGGGCATGCTGCGCCACTTCTGGGACGAATTCGAATACTACGTGGAGCACGGGCGTTCCATGCTCGACCAGCCGGTCGGGGAGGCCGCATGAGCACGGCGACCCCGACCCGGACCGCTTCGGAGCAGGTCACCATCGAGATCGACGGCACCGCAATGACCGCGCCGAAGGGTTCGATGGTGATCCAGGCCGCCGACCGCGCCGGAATCCAGATTCCGCGCTTCTGCTACCACGAGAAGCTGTCGATCGCGGCCAACTGCCGCATGTGCCTGGTCGACATCGAGAAGTCGCCCAAGCCGATGCCCGCATGCGCCACGCCGGTGATGGAGGGCATGAAGGTCTACACGCGCTCCAAGCGTGCACTCGATGCCCAGCGCAACGTCATGGAGTTCCTGCTGATCAACCACCCGCTGGACTGCCCGATCTGCGATCAGGGCGGCGAGTGCGAACTGCAGGACCTGTCCATGGGCTACGGGCGTTCGGTCAGCCGCTTCTCCGAGCGCAAGCGTGTGGTGCCGGACGAGGATCTGGGTCCGCTGGTGTCCACCGACATGACCCGCTGCATCCAGTGCACGCGCTGCGTGCGTGTGATGGCCGAGGTGGCCGGGACCTGCGAGCTCGGTGGCATGGGCCGCGGCGAGGACCTGCAGATCGGCACCTACGTGGGCAGACCGTTGATGAGCGAGCTGTCCGGCAACGTCATCGACGTGTGCCCGGTGGGCGCGCTGACCAACAAGGTGTTCCGCTTCCGCGCGCGGCCGTGGGAACTGGTCTCGCGCGATTCGATCGGCTGCCACGACGCCCTGGGCGGCAACCTGCACCTGCACGTGCGCCGCAACGAGGTATTGCGCGCGGTGCCGCGCGCCAACGAGGCCGTCAACGAATGCTGGGCCTCGGATCGCGACCGTTACTCGCACCAGGGGCTGTATGCCTCCGACCGGGTCCTGGCACCGATGGTCAGGGACGGCCAGCAGTGGCGCGAGGCGACGTGGGAGGACGCGATCGGCCGCTGCGCGGAGCTGCTGGACCGCCACCGCGGCGACGCGCTCGGTGTGCTCGTGCACCCGGCGACCAGTTGCGAGGAAGGCCGCCTGCTGGCGGACCTGTCTGCAGGGCTGGAGTGCGGCAATATCGATCACCGCCTGCGCGTGCTGGACTTCGCGGACGCGCCGGTGTCCGAACCCTTCGAGATGCCGCTGGCCGCGATCGAGCAGGCCGACGCGATCGTGCTGGTCGGATGCGACCCCCGCCACGAGGCGCCGTTGCTGGCGCACCGGATCCGCAAGGCATGGAAGTCCGGGGCCGCGATCTTCGCGATCAATCCGGTCGATTTCCCGCTCGAGCTGGAGCTGACTGGTGCCCACATCGGGACGCCGGGGGAGATGGTCGACACGCTGATGGCGGCCGCGCGGGCGGCGAGCCAGGACACGCGCGAGAGCGCCCCGCAGGGCATGGCCTCGGCGATGGCCGGCGCCGATACCGACGAGCGGCTGGCGCACATGGTCGCCACTTTGCGGCAGGCCGGCAACGCCATGGTCCTGGTCGGCGATCTCGCCAACCAGGCTGCCGAAGCCTCCTGGTTGCGAGCCGGCGCGCGCTATCTGGCCCGTGCGACCGGCGCACGCCTGAACGTCATGCCGGCCGGCGCCAATGCGATCGGACTGGCCGCCAACGGCGTGCTGCCTGCAGCGCGCAATACGTCGGAGATGCTGGGCGAACCGCGCCAGGCCTACCTGCTGTACGGCTGCGAGCCACCGTTCGATTTCGCCGACGGCGCCGGCGTACTGGCGGCGCTGTCCGCGGCCCGGTCCGTCATCGCCTGCACCGCCTTCGCAGATGGACGGCTCAAGGAACTCGCGCATGTGATCCTGCCGATCGCACCGATGCCGGAGACCGACGCCACGGTGGTCAACTGCGACGGGCTGGTGCAGACGGTGGCGCCGGCGACCCGGCCGCGCGGCGCGGCCCGCCAGGGTTGGCGGGTGCTGCGTGCGCTCGGTGGTGCGCTGGAACTGGACGGGTTCGACTTCATGCAGATCGATGCGGTACGCGAGCGCATGGCCACCGCAGGCGCCGTCACCGGTTCGGGCCTGTGCGGGAGGACGGCCGCGCCGGCGGGCACGCTGGCCCGGATCGCCACGATTCCCGTCTATCGGGGCGATGCCGTGCTCAGACGCGCGGCGGCGCTGAACGCCCACCCGCTGACGGCCGGCGCACGCGCGGTGATGCATCCGGACGACGCCCGGGACAACGGGCTGGCCGATGGTTCGATGGCGCGCTTCGGCAACGGGCGCGGCACGGCAACGCTGCCCGTGGTGCTGGATGCGCGCGTCGCGCGCGGCGCCGTGCACATCGAGTCGTGCTACGAGGCGACTGCACCGCTGGGATGCGGCGCCCTGACCGTCGAAGCGGCGGGCTGAGGACGCGGAATGGAAACCTTACTGTACCTGGCCTGGACCCTGGCGAAGATCCTCGCGATCTCGGTGCCGGTGATCGTCGCGGTGGCGTTCTTCACGCTGGCCGAGCGCAAGGTGATCGGCTGGATGCAGGTTCGGCACGGCCCGGTCTACATCGGCCGTGTGTTCGGCATCGGCCTGATCCAGCCCTTCGCCGATGTCTTCAAGATGATCTTCAAGGAGCTGGTGGTCCCGGCCAATGCACACAGGTTCCTGTTCCTGCTGGCGCCGGTCCTGACGCTGGCCCCGGCCCTGGCGGCCTGGGCGGTGATCCCCTTCGACGAGGGGCTCGTGCTGGCGGACATCAACGCCGGATTGCTGTTCGTCCTGGCACTGACCTCGATGGGCGTGTACGGCGTGATACTCGGCGGCTGGGCCTCCAACTCCAAGTACGCGATGCTCGGCGCCATGCGCTCGGCTGCGCAGGTCATCAGCTACGAGATCGCGATGGGCTTCGCCCTGGTCGGCGTGCTGGTCGCGGCCGGCAGCCTGAACCTGAGCGAGATCGTCCAGGCCCAGTCCGGCGACCTGGGGGCGCTGGAGTGGTTCTGGCTGCCGCTGCTGCCGCTGTTCGTCATCTATTTCGTGTCCGGCGTGGCCGAGACCAACCGCGCGCCCTTCGATGTCGCCGAGGGCGAGTCGGAGATCGTGGCCGGTTTCCACGTCGAGTACTCGGGCGCGGCTTTCGCCGTGTTTTTCCTGGCCGAGTACGCGAACATGATCCTGATCAGCTTCCTCGCCGCGGTCCTGTTCCTGGGCGGGTGGCTGTCGCCGTTCCCGCAGTCCTGGACGGTGCTGGGCGCTGCCGGGTGGTGGTGGCTGTTCGCCAAGGCGGCGCTGTTCGCTTTCATGTACCTGTGGTTCCGGGCGACGTTTCCGCGCTACCGCTACGACCAGATCATGCGTCTGGGCTGGAAGGTGTTCATCCCGATCACGATCGTCTGGATCCTGGCGACGGCCCTGATGGTGCACGCCGGCTGGTTCGAGATCGGGACCTGAGGGAAGAAGAATCGACCTGATGGGCACAGTGATCAACTACCTCAAGAGCCTGCTGCTGCTGGAGCTGTTCAAGGGCCTGGGCGTGACCCTGCGTCACCTGTTCCGGCCCAAGTACACCATGCACTATCCGGCCGAGAAGATCCCGCAGTCGGTGCGCTTCCGCGGTCTGCACGCGCTGCGCCGGTATCCCAACGGCGAGGAGCGCTGCATCGCGTGCAAGCTGTGCGAGGCCGTGTGCCCGGCGCTGGCGATCACCATCGACTCGGAGCAGCGCGCCGACGGCACCCGCCGCACGACGCGCTACGACATCGACCTGTTCAAGTGCATCTACTGTGGATTCTGCGAGGAGAGCTGCCCGGTGGACTCGATCGTGGAGACGCATGTGTACGAGTTCCACTTCGAGAAGCGCGGCGAACACATCGTGAACAAGCAGCAGCTGCTCGCCCTGGGCGATCTGCTCGAATCCGAGATCGCCGAACGCCGGGCGCTCGACGCCCCTTACCGGTGAACGCATGAGCCCCGAGCTGATCATCTTCTACGCCTTCGCCGCGGTCACCGTCGCCGCCGCGCTGGCCGTGATCACGGTGAAGAACCCCATTCATGCGGTGCTGTTCCTGGTGCTGACCTTCTTCACCAGCGCCTGTATCTGGCTGCTGGCACAGGCCGAGTTCCTGGCCGTGGCCCTGGTGCTGGTCTACGTCGGCGCCGTGATGGTCCTGTTCCTGTTCGTGGTGATGATGCTGGACATCAAGGTCGCTCCATTGCGGGAGGGATTCGCGCGGTACCTGCCGGTGGCGGCGATCGTGGCGGCCGTGATGGCTGCAGAGATGCTGGCCCTGATCGGCGTAGGCCGGCTCGACCAGGAGATGGGTCCGGAAGATCCGGCGGCCGCCGCCGGCCTGTCGAACATCCAGTGGCTGGGGCAGTCGCTGTTCACCGATTACCTTTACCCGTTCGAAATCGCCGCCGTGATCCTGACCGTGGCGATCATCGCCGCCATCGCGCTGACCCTGCGGCGGCGCCCGGGCTCCCGCCGCCAGGACCCGTCGCGGCAGGTGCAGGTCCGCCGCGAGGACCGGGTTCGGCTGATCAAAATGACTGCCGAGTCCGACCGGGAGGGTGGGCAATGATCTCACTGGGCCACTACCTTGCACTTGCCGCGATCCTGTTCTGCATCAGCGTCGCGGGAATTTTCATCAACCGCAAGAACGTCATCGT
The DNA here is from genome assembly GCA_035686365.1 of Lysobacteraceae bacterium. Classification (GTDB taxonomy): domain Bacteria; phylum Pseudomonadota; class Gammaproteobacteria; order Xanthomonadales; family Xanthomonadaceae; genus DASRZM01. Next base: position 53,100 of record DASRZM010000094.1, read on the forward strand.
CCTGCTGATGGCGATCGAGCTGATGCTGCTCGCGGTCAACCTGAACTTCATCGCCTTCTCGCGTTACCTGGGCGACGTCGCAGGGCAGGTTTTCGTTTTCTTCATCATGACCGTGGCTGCCGCCGAAGCGGCGATCGGCCTGGCGATCCTGGTGGTGGTGTTCCGCAACCGCAGCACGATCAACGTCGCGGAGATCGACAGCCTGAAGGGCTGATCCTGAAGATTCGAGTGCAAGAGCCGAGGCTTACGAAGTGATTTCGCAAACCGTCCTGCTGGTCATTGCCCTGGCGCCGCTGCTCGCATCGCTGGTGGCAGGGCTGTTCGGTCGCCAGATCGGACGGGCTGGCGCGCACCGGGTCACCATCCTGGCGGTTGGAGTCTCGTGTGCGCTTTCCGCGTACGTCCTGTACCAGCTCGTGTACGGGAACGCGCAGCCGTTCAATGCCAACATCTACACGTGGTTCGAGGTCGGCGCCTATTCGGCGCACGTCGGCTTCCTGGTCGACAACCTGACCGCGATGATGATGGTCGTGGTGACCTTCGTGTCGCTGCTCGTGCACGTCTACACGATCGGCTACATGCACGAGGATCCGGGCTACCAGCGGTTCTTCAGCTACATCTCGCTGTTCACGTTCTCGATGCTCATGCTGGTCATGAGCAACAACTTCCTGCAGCTGTTCTTCGGGTGGGAGGCGGTGGGGCTCGTCTCCTACCTGCTGATCGGATTCTGGTTCAAGCGGCCGACGGCGATCGCCGCCAGCCTGAAGGCGTTCCTGGTCAACCGCGTCGGCGACCTGGGCTTCCTGCTCGGCGTTGCCGCGGTGCTGCTGTATTTCGGCACGCTCGACTACGCCACCGTGTTCGCCGGCACCGGGATCATCCAGGGCGAAACGATCGAGGTGTTCGAGGGCTGGTCCTGGTCGGTGCCGACGATGATCTGCCTGCTGCTGTTCGTCGGGGCAATGGGCAAGTCGGCCCAGGTGCCGCTGCACGTGTGGCTGCCCGACTCGATGGAGGGTCCCACGCCGATCTCCGCGCTGATCCACGCGGCAACGATGGTCACTGCCGGCATCTTCATGGTCGCGCGCATGAACCCGCTGTTCGAGCTCAGCGAGATGGCGCTGGCCGTAGTGCTCGTGATCGGCGCCACGACGGCGTTCTTCACCGGGCTGATCGGCATCGTCCAGAACGACATCAAGCGGGTGATCGCCTACTCGACACTGTCGCAGCTGGGATACATGACGGTAGCGCTGGGCGTTTCCGCGTACGCGGGCGCCGTCTACCACCTGATGACGCACGCCTTCTTCAAGGCACTGCTGTTCCTGGCCGCCGGCTCGGTCATCATCGGCATGCACCACGAGCAGGACATACGCTACATGGGCGGCCTGCGCAGGAGGATGCCGATCACCTACGTCACGGCGCTGATCGGGACCCTGGCGCTGGTCGGCTTCCCGTTCTTCTCCGGCTACTATTCCAAGGACAGCATCATCGAGGCCGCGCACCATGCCGCGTCCGAGGGCGGCGCCTGGTGGCACTGGTATGCCTACCTTGCCGTGCTGCTGGGCGTCGCGGTGACCGCGTTCTACAGTTTCCGCCTGCTGTACCTGACCTTCCACGGTGAGCCTCGCTGGGACGCCCGGCACGGGAACGCCGAACCTGCACCCGATCCCGACGGACCCGCGCAGGCGACGGAACCCGCGCACGCCCATCACCAGGACCCGCACGAGTCGCCCCGGGTGGTGACCGTTCCGCTGATCCTGTTGGCGATCCCGTCGGTCGCGATCGGATTCTTCACCGTGGGCCCGATGCTGTTCGGCGATTTCTTCGCGGGGTCGATCCGCGTGCTGCCCGGGCACGAGCACTTGGCCGCGGTCGGTGAGGGCTTCCACGGGGCATTGGCGTTCGGACTGCACTTCTGGGCGTCGCCGGCGTTCTGGTTCGCTTTCGCCGGGTTCGCCCTGGCGACCTGGATCTACCTGTACGCCCCGGGCGTCGCGGACCGCGCCCGGCGCGCGCTGTCGTGGCCCTACCGCGTGCTGCAGGCCAAGTACGGATTTGACCGGCTGTGGGTCGACGGCTTCGGCGGCGGCGGCATCCGGCTGGGACGGGTGTTGTGGCGCCGCGGCGACGCCGGTCTGATCGACGGCGTCCTGGTGAACGGCTCGGCGTTGGTGGTCGACCGCGTCGCGGCCATCGTGCGGCACGTGCAATCGGGGCTGCTCTACCACTACGCATTCGCGATGATCCTGGGGCTGATCGCGCTGTTGGGCGCGCTGCTCTGGGCCGCGGGCTGACTGACAGGGACGTTGCCGATGCCTGCCCACTGGCCCCTGCTGAGTCTGCTGATCTGGCTGCCGATCCTCGGCGGCGCGGCCACGCTTGCGTTCGGTGAGGAGCGGCGCGAAGGCTCGCGTCGCTTCGCATTGCTGATCTCCCTGGTCACGTTGGCGCTGTGCGTGCCGCTGTACATGGGCCTGGACGCGTCCAGCGCGACGATGCAGTTCGCCGAGCGGGTCGCATGGGTGCCCACGCTGTCGATCGACTATTCCCTGGGGGTGGACGGCATTTCGGTCGCCCTGATCGGGCTGACGGCGCTGACCACCGCGCTGGTGCTGGTAGGCGCCTGGCGTTCGGTCCAGGAACGGGTGCACCAGTACATGGCCGCGTTCCTGATCCTCGAAGGCCTGATGATCGGCGTGTTCTGCGCCCTGGACGGCATCCTGTTCTACGTGTTCTTCGAAGCGATGCTGATCCCGATGTTCATCATCATCGGGGTCTGGGGCGGGCCACGGCGCGTGTACGCGGCGCTGAAGTTCTTCCTGTACACGTTCCTGGGCTCGGTGTTCATGCTGGTGGGCCTGATCTACCTGTACCTGCGCAGCGACAGCTTTGCGTTGGCTGACTGGTACGCGCTGCCGCTGTCGGCCACCGAGCAGATGTGGCTGTTCTTCGCCTTCCTGGTCGCGTTCGCGGTCAAGGTCCCGATGTTCCCGGTGCACACGTGGTTGCCGGACGCGCACGTGGAGGCGCCGACCGGCGGCTCGGTGATCCTGGCCGCGATCATGCTGAAGATCGGCGGATACGGGTTCCTGCGATTCACCCTGCCGATCGTGCCCGACGCCGGCTTCGAGTTCGCCTGGGTGGTGGTGGCGCTGTCGCTGATCGCGATCGTCTACGTGGGCATGGTGGCACTCGTGCAGGACGACATGAAGAAGCTGATCGCCTATTCGTCGGTCTCCCACATGGGCTTCGTGACGCTGGGGACGTTCGTGGCGATCTGGCTCGTGCGCGAAGGCGGTCGCTCCGACGCCGCCGAGCTCGGCCTGCAGGGCGCGATGGTGCAGATGGTCTCCCACGGCCTGATCTCGGGCGCATTGTTCTCCTGCGTCGGTGTCGTCTACGACCGCATGCACTCCCGGATGATCCGGGACTACGGCGGCGTGGTGAATACGATGCCGTGGTTCGCGGCCTTCATGGTGCTGTTCGCAATGGCCAATTCCGGGCTGCCCGGGACCAGCGGCTTCGTCGGCGAGTTCATGGTGATCCTGGCGGTGTTCCAGCACAGCCCGGTCCTCGCGGCCCTGGCGGCGCTGATCGTGATCATCGGCGCGGCCTACACCCTGTGGCTGGTCAAGCGCGTCATCTTCGGCGAGGTGGCCAACCAGAACGTGGCCGAACTGAGCGACATCGGCCTGCGCGAGGCCGTGGTACTGGGCGTGTTCGCAGCCGGCGTGCTGCTGCTGGGCCTGTATCCGAAGCCGCTGACCGACCTGATGGATGCCTCCATCGCCCAGCTGGCGGCCCAGCTGGCCACGACCAAGCTCTGAGGAAACGCCCGACGTGATCTCCGCCGCCGACCTGGTCCCGATGACGCCCGAGATCTTCGTGCTCGCGGCGACCTGCGCACTGCTGATGCTCGACCTGTTCGTATCGGACAGGCGTCGCGGCCTGATCCACTTCCTTGCGCTGGCCACGTTGCTGGGCGGGGCGACGCTGATCCTGCGCCAGGGTGCGTTCGATGTCGATGGCGTGAGTGCATTCGGCGGCCTGTTCCTGCGCGATGCCGTGGGCGACGTCCTGAAGCTGTTCGTGTTCGTCGTCACCGGTGCGACCTTCGTCTACGCCAAGTCGTACCTGATCGACCGCGGACTGTTCAAGGGCGAGTTCTACGTGCTGTGCCTGTTCGCGGTCCTGGGCATGATGATCCTGGTCTCCGCGGGCAATCTGCTGACCGTCTACATGGGCCTGGAACTGCTGGCGCTCTCCAGCTATGCGCTGGTGGCGCTGCACCGCGACGACCGGCTGGCCTCCGAGGCGGCGATGAAGTACTTCGTGCTCGGCGCGCTGGCCTCCGGAATGCTGCTGTACGGCATGTCGATGGTCTACGGCGCGACCGGCTCGCTGTCGCTGGCGGAGATCCATGCCGCGGCAGCCCAGGCCGACGGCGACCGCACGCTGCTGATGTTCGGACTGGTGTTCCTGATCGTGGGGATCGCGTTCAAGTTCGGGGCGGCGCCGTTCCACATGTGGGTTCCCGACGTCTACCAGGGCGCGCCCACGGCGATCACGCTGTTCATCGGCTCGGCGCCCAAGCTGGCGGCCTTCGGAATGGCCTACCGCCTGCTCGAGGGCGGGACCGGTCCGCTGGACGCGCATTGGCGGGAGATGATCGCCTGGCTGGCGGTGCTGTCGCTGGCGATCGGCAATGTGCTCGCGATCGCACAGAGCAACATCAAGCGCATGCTGGCCTACTCGACCATCTCGCACGTCGGCTTCCTGTTCATGGGCCTGTCCCAGGCCACGCCCGAAGGGTACGCGGCGGCGATGTTCTACGCGGTCAGCTACTCGCTGATGGCGGCCGGTGCCTTCGCGTGCGTGATCCTGCTCTCGCGCAAGGGGTTCGAAGCCGAGCAGATCGAGGATTTCCGGGGGCTCAACCGCCGGCATCCCTGGTACGCCCTGCTGGTGCTGTGCCTGATGGCCTCGCTGGCCGGCTTCCCGCCGTTCCTGGGTTTCTGGGCCAAGGTCCTGGTGCTCAGGGCCGCCATCGACGGCGGGATGCTCTGGCTGGCGGTCGCGGGCGTGGTGTTCGCGGTGATCGGGGCTTACTACTACCTGCGCGTGGTCAAGGTCATGTACTTCGACCCGCCCGGCGACAGTCGCGCGGTCGCGCGGCCAGACCCCCAGCTGCGGCTGCTGCTCAGCGTCAACGCGTTGCTGATGCTGGTGCTGGGTCTGTTCTGGAGCCCGCTGCTGGCCATGTGCCAGCGTGCATTCGGCGTCTGAACTCCTGGGATCTGAACCGCTGGCAACGCGGGCTTGCGGCTTCCCGATGGGGCCGTTACCATACGCGTTCTACTGCTGCGGGGTGGAGCAGTCTGGCAGCTCGTCGGGCTCATAACCCGAAGGTCGCAGGTTCAAATCCTGCCCCCGCTACCAGTTCTGGAGACAGAAAAGCCTCCTCGCGAGGCTTTTTTGTTGCCCGTCGCCCAGGCGACGGGCCGGTCGGGCTGGGTCGGCCCGACCGCCGGCTTCGATGCCGGGGCCGGAACCAGGATGTACCGGAAGGGCCGCGTGCCCTTTTTTTGTTTCCCGCGGACGTGGGGATGTGCCGGGTGCCGGATGGGGGCGACCCCGGAGCCGCCCCGGAATTGCAGACATCGGAGGCCGTGTTGTCGCAGAGGGCCGATGAGATCACTGCGCTGCTGGCGCCGGCGACCGCGTCGCTGGGGCTGGAGTTGCTCGGCGTGGAGTGGGCACCGTCCAGTTCCCGTTCGCTGCTGCGGCTGTACATCGACGCCCCCGGCCGTGCGGTGACGCTGGAAGACTGCGAGGCGGTGAGCCGCGAGGTCGAGGCGGTGCTGGACGTGCACGATCCGATCAAGGGCCGGTACACGTTGGAAGTGTCCTCGCCGGGGCTGGACCGGCCGTTGTTCACGGCAGCCCAGTTCGAACGGCACCTGGGAGAGCAGGTCAGGCTCACCCTGGCGCTTCCGGTAGACGGGCGCCGCCGGCTGAGCGGGCGCATCGTGGCGGTCGAAGGCGGGACGGTCGTGCTGGCTGCCGCCGAGGGCGAGGTACGGATCGATTCCGGCGTCATCGAAATGGCGCGGATCGTGCCGGATTTCGCGGCGCTGGGCATCGGTCCGGCGTCGGCCCGCGGCGGGCGCCGGGGCACTGGGAAGCGGTAGCAGGGCCGGAGTCCACTACGGGCTCCCGCGGATGGATGGATCGGAGCGCCGGCGGCGCAGCGTTTTCGGAGCGAAGCAGATGAGCAAGGAACTGTTGATGGTGGTCGATGCCGTCGCCAACGAAAAGGGCGTCGAGCGCGAGGTCATTGTCGAGGCGATGGAGGCGGCGCTGGCTTCGGCGGCCAAGAAGCGTTACCCGGACCAGGACGTCAGCATCCGTGTGTCGATCGACCGGGAGTCGGGCGAGTACGAGACGTTCCGCCGCTGGGAGATCGTGCCCGACGAGGTGGTGATGGAATCCCCCGAGCGCATGATCCGCCTGATGGACGCGGTCGACGAGGTCGAAGGTGCCGAGGTTGGCGGTTTCGTCGAGGAGCAGATCGAGAATCCGGAGTTCGGCCGCATCGCGGCGCAGGCTGCCAAGCAGGTGATCGTGCAGCGTGTGCGCGAGGCCGAGCGCGCCCAGGTGGTCGAGGCGTACAAGGACCGCGTCGGCGAGCTGATCACGGGCATCGTCAAGCGCGTGGAACGCGGCAGCATCTATATCGACTTGGGCGGCAACGCCGAGGCATTCATCCCCAAGGACAAGGCGATCCCGCGCGACGCCCTGCGCCCGGGCGACCGCGTGCGCGGTTACCTGTTCGACGTGCGCGCCGAGATCCGCGGTCCACAACTGTTCGTTTCGCGTACCGCGCCGGAGTTCATGATCGAGCTGTTCCGTCTGGAAGTACCCGAAGTGGGCCAGGGCTTGGTCGAGATCAAGGCCGCCGCGCGTGATCCCGGCGACCGCGCGAAGATCGCGGTGATCGCCCACGACACCCGGACCGACCCCATCGGCGCCTGCATCGGCATGCGCGGCTCACGTGTGCAGGCGGTGTCCAACGAGCTCAATGGCGAGCGCATCGACATCGTGCTGTGGAGCGAGAATCCGGCGCAGTTCGTGATCAACGCTATGGCGCCTGCCGAGGTCCAGTCGATCATCGTCGACGAAGAAAGGCATTCGATGGACATCGCCGTGGCAGAAGACAAGCTGGCCCAGGCGATCGGCAAGGGCGGCCAGAACGTGCGCCTGGCCAGCAAGTGCACCGGCTGGCAGCTCAATGTCATGACCCAGGACCAGATCCAGGCCAAGAGCGAATCCGAGCAGGCCGCCGCACGCACGCTGTTCATGGAACGACTCGAGGTCGACGAGGAGATCGCCGGGATCCTGGTGGCCGAGGGCTTCTCGACCGTGGAGGAGATCGCGTACGTACCCACGGCCGAGCTGCTCGCGGTCGAGGGGTTCGACGAGGACATCGTCGAGGAGTTGCGCGCCAGGGCGCGCGATACCCTGCTGACCGAGGCACTGGCGGTCGAGGAGGAACTCGAGGAGCACAAGCCGGCCGAGGACCTGCTTGCCATCGAAGGAATGGACGAGGCGGTGGCGTACGAGCTGGCGCGCCGCGGCGTGGTCACCCAGGAGGACCTGGCCGAGATGGCGGTGGACGAGATCGCCGACATCGAGGGGCTGACCGAGGAACATGCCGCGGTGCTGATCATGGCCGCGCGTGCGCCCTGGTTCGCGGAGGGATAGGTCCGGCCGCGATATCGACGCCAACCGCGCTACACTTCGCCCTTTGCGGGCGTCCAACCCGAGCAGAACGCAATTGCCCATGTCCGAAGTCACGGTAAGACAACTGGCCCAAGTCCTCGCCATGCCGGTGGAGAAGCTGCTCGAGCAGCTTTCCGAGGCCGGCATGAGGTTCCAGGATCCGGATCAGACTGTCAGCAGCACCGAGAAGGTGAAGCTGCTGGGCTTCCTGCGGCGCACGCATGGCAAGAAGGACAAGGCGCCGGTCGAGGAGGAGGGCGCGCCGCGACAGATCACGCTCAAGCGCCGCAAGGTGCAGGAGCTGACCGTAGCGTCCGGCAAAACCCGCAATGTTGTCAATGTCGAGGTCCGGCAGAAGCGTACCTACGTCAAGCGCAGCGTCGTCGCCGCCCAGGATACGGACGAGCGCGAGGAGGCGCACCGTCTGCTCGAGGAATCCCGCCAGCGCCAGCAGGCCGAGGAGAACGCGCGTCAGGAGGCCGAGAAGCGCCGCGAGGAAGTCGAGGCCAGGCGCCAGGCCGAGGAAGAGGCCGCCAAGGCGGCGCGCGAAAAGCAGACCGAGGAGGAGGCGGCCCGCGAGCGCGCCGAGGCCGAGGCCAGGATCGTGCGCGAGCAGGCCGACCGGGTTCGCGCCCGTGCCGCCGAGCCCAAGCCGGCCCGCGGGCGCGCCGCGCGTGGACGCCGCGACGGCGACGACCGTTTTCGCGGCGAACTGCACTTGACCGAAGCCGAGCGCGCCCGCCGGTCCTCGCGCAAGCGCTCGCGCCGCGCGGTCGATCCGAGCCGGCTGCCGCTGAGCCAGCACGGGTTCTCCAGGCCGACCGTACCGGTGGTGCGCGAGGTCGCGATCGGTGAGTCGATCGTGGTCTCCGACCTGGGCCAGAAGCTCGCGATCAAGGGCGCCGAGGTGGTCAAGGCGCTGTTCAAGATGGGCGTGATGGCGACCATCAACCAGAGCATCGATCATGACACCGCCGCGCTGGTGGTCGAAGAGCTGGGTCACCGGGCGGTGCGCGCAGAGGAGAAGGACGCCGAGCTCGACCTGATCGCCGCGCGTGCCGATTCCGAGGGCGATGCCGAGCCGCGGCCACCGGTGGTGACCATCATGGGCCACGTCGACCACGGCAAGACCTCGCTGCTGGACTACATCCGCCGAGCCAAGGTCGCGGCCGGCGAGGCCGGCGGCATCACCCAGCACATCGGCGCGTACCACGTCGAAACGGGCAAGGGCGTGGTGTCCTTCCTCGACACGCCCGGCCACGCCGCTTTCACCTCGATGCGCGCACGCGGCGCCAGGCTCACCGACATCGTCGTGCTGGTGGTGGCGGCCGACGACGGCGTGATGCCGCAGACGATCGAGGCCGTGCAGCACGCGCGTGCGGCCAACGTGCCGATCATCGTGGCCGTCAACAAGATGGACAAGTCCGACGCCAACCCGGACAACGTCAAACAGGGCCTGGTCCAGCACGAGGTGGTGCCCGAGGAGTGGGGCGGCGACACCCAGTTCGTGCCGGTATCGGCCAAGTCCGGGGAGGGCATCGACGAGCTGCTCGACGCGATCCTGGTGCAGGCCGAGGTGCTCGAGCTCAAGGCCCCGACCAAGGGGCGCGCGACCGGCGTGGTGGTCGAGTCCAGCCTCGACAAGGGCCGCGGCCCGGTGGCGACGATCCTGGTCCAGCAGGGCACGCTGAAGAAGGGCGACTACGTCGTCTGCGGCGTCCAGTACGGGCGCGTGCGCGCGCTGTTCGACGAGACCGGAAAGCAGGTCGAGGCGGCAACGCCGTCGATACCGGTGCAGGTGCTGGGCCTGTCGGGCGTGCCCGAGGCCGGCGACGACCTGGTCGTGGTCGAGGATGAGCGCCTGGCCAAGGACGTGGCACAGGAGCGTGAGGTCAAGCGCCGCGAGACGCGGCTGGTCAAGCAGGGCGCCTCGCGCTTCGAGGACGTCATGGCGCAGATGGGCCAGGGCGAACTGCAGACCCTGAACCTGGTCGTCAAGGCCGACGTCCAGGGCTCGGTGGAGGCCCTGCGTGATTCGCTGACCAGCCTGTCCAACGAGCAGATCAGGATCAACGTGGTGGCCAGCGGCGCAGGCGGAATCACCGAGTCCGACGCCACGCTGGCGGCGGCATCCAACGCGGTGATCATAGGCTTCAACGTGCGAGCCGACGCTTCGGCCCGCAAGGTCATCGAGACCAGCGGGCTGGACGTGCGCTACTTCTCGATCATCTACGACGTGATCGACCAGGTGAAACAGGTCGCATCGGGGCTGCTCGGCACCGAGGTGCGCGAGGAGATCATCGGCACCGCCGAGGTCCGCGACGTGTTCCGTAGCTCGAAGTTCGGCGCGGTGGCCGGCTGCATGGTGGTGGAGGGTGTGGTCCGCCGGAACAAGCCCATCCGCGTGCTGCGCGAGCACACGGTCGTGTTCCAGGGCGAGCTGGAGTCGCTGCGGCGCTTCAAGGAGAACGTCGAGGAGGTGCGCTCGGGCACCGAATGCGGCATCGCCGTGAAGCAGTACAACGACGTCAAGCCCGGTGACCAGATCGAGTGCTACGAGCGAATCGAGGTGCAACGCACGCTGTGACGGTGCCGGTGCGGCTGCATCGGCTTCACGGCGGGTACGGCACAGTCCCCGATATGACCCGAGGCTTCTCCAGGATCGACCGCGTGTCGGCGCAGCTGCGGCGCGAGATGGGCCGCATCGTGCACGAGGCCGTGCGCGACCACGCGCTGCCCTCGGTGAGCGTCTCCGATGTCGAGGTCTCGCGCGACTTGGCGCACGCCAACGTCTATGTCACGGCATTGCAGAGCGAGCGCGCCCACGAGGCGGTGGCCGCGCTCAAGGCGATGGCGCGGGAACTGCGGCACGAGCTGGCGCGCGCGGTCCGGCTGCGCACGGTTCCGGAGCTGCACTTCCGCTACGACGATTCGGTCGACCGTGGCGAGCGCATCGAGCGCCTGCTCAGGGACGGATGAGTCGCGCAGCCGCGCGGTCCCCGACGCCGCCATCGCGATTCCCATGAGCACCGGGTCCAAACGTCGCAGAGGCCGCGCAGTCGACGGCATCGTCCTGCTGGACAAGCCCACGGGCATGTCCTCCAACCAGGCATTGCAACAGCTCAAGCAGCTCTACCGCGCCGCCAAGGCCGGACATACCGGCAGCCTGGACCCGCTCGCCACCGGCCTGCTGCCGGTGTGCCTGGGCGAGGCGACCAAGCTGGCCGGGCTGATGCTGACCGGGCGCAAGGGCTACCTGGCCCGTGCCCGACTCGGGGTCAGCACCGACACCGACGATGCGGACGGGCGCGTGCTCCAGGTGCGCCCGGTTCCCGACCTGGACGAGGCCCGGATCGGCGCCGCCCTGGGGCCCCTGACCGGGCGGATCCGCCAGCGCGCACCGGTGTACTCGGCGCTCAAGCGCGGCGGCGAGGCCCTGTACGCCAAGGCACGCCGCGGCGAGGCGGTCGAGGCACCCGTGCGCGAGATCCATGTCGTCCGGATCCAGCTGCAAGGGCGCGGGCCGGACTGGCTGGAACTGGCGATCGACTGCGGCGCGGGGACCTACGTGCGCAGCCTGGTGCGCGATCTGGGCGAGGCGCTGGGCTGCGGAGCCCACGTCACGGCCCTGCAGCGGACCTGGGCCGAGCCCTTCCCCGATCCGGTCATGTGGACTCTGGAGCAGCTCCAGCAGCTGGCTGCCGATCGCGGGGAAACGGGTCTGGAGGCGGCCCTGCTCCCCCTGGAGGCCGGCCTGGCGGCGCTGCCGCGGGTCGACCTCGACGCCGCGCAGGAGGCACTGCTGCGCCACGGCCAGGCCGTGCCGGTCGTCCACGCCGAGGATGGGCCGGCCTGGGCGGCGGGTAGCGATGGCCGCGCGATCGCGCTGGTGGACCTCGCCGCCGGCGAGCTGCGACCGCGCCGGCTGCTGCTCAGGGGGGCGGCGCCGGTACAACTTGAGCCCAGGTAGTCGGACGCGATAGAATTTCGGGCTCCGTCGGCCCAGCCCGACGGACTTCCATGATGGTCGAACGCGCGATTTCAACCCACGGCGGGTCATGCGGTGCGTCCCCGGCGACGTTCCTGCGGGCTGCGCATCCTGAAGAGGCACCTATGTCACTTTCCACCAGCGACACCCAGAAGGTCATCGAAGAATTCAAGCGCGCACCGGACGACACCGGTTCGCCCGAAGTCCAGGTTGCGCTGCTGTCGGCTCGCATCAACCAGCTCACCGATCATTTCAAGGCCCACAAGCAGGATCATCATTCGCGGCGCGGGCTGCTGAAGATGGTCAATCAGCGCCGTCGCCTCCTGGACTACCTCAAGGGCAAGGACGTTGAGCGCTACAAGACGCTGATCGAGCGTCTGGGCATCCGTCGCTGAACCTCGAGGGGAAAGGGAACATGGCAAAGACCAGCAAGACATTCCAGTACGGCGCGCACACGGTCACGCTCGAAACCGGCGAGATCGCGCGCCAGGCATCCGGTGCTGTGCTGGTCACGATGAACGACACGGTGCTGCTGGCCACGGTCGTGGGCAGCAAGTCGCCCCGTGAAAGCGTCGACTTTCTGCCGCTGACGGTCGACTACCAGGAGAAGTTCTACGCGGGCGGTCGCATCCCCGGCGGCTTCTTCAAGCGCGAGGGCCGCCCGACCGAAAAGGAAACGCTGATCTCGCGCCTGATCGACCGGCCGATCCGCCCCCTGTTCCCGGAAGGCTTCCGCCACGAGATCCAGGTCATCACGACCGTGCTGTCGATGAACCCGGAAACCGACGGCGACATCCCGGCGCTGATCGGCACCTCCGCTGCACTGGCGCTGTCGGGGATCCCGTTCAACGGCCCGATCGCCGCCGTCAAGGTCGGTTATGCCGACGGCCAGTACCTGCTGAACCCCACCGCCACCGAACTGGCCACCTCAGAGCTCGAACTGGTGGTCGCCGGCACCGCCAAGGCGGTGCTGATGGTCGAGTCCGAGGCCAAGCTGCTGTCCGAGGAGGTCATGCTCGGCGCCGTGACCTTCGGTCATCGCCAGATGCAGGCTGCGATCCAGGCCATCAACGAGTTTGCCGCCGAAGCCGGCGTCAAGTCCTTCGACTGGCAGCCGCCGGTTGCCAACGACGCACTGGCCGCAGCCGTCCACGAGATGGCCGGTGCGCGGATGGCGGAGGCCTTCAAGATCCGCGACAAGCTGCAGCGCCGCGATGCTATTTCCGCACTGCGCCGCGAGACCGTCGAGGCGCTCGCTTCCCGTGCCGAGGCCGAGGGCTGGAATCCGGCCGCGCTGGTCAAGGAGTTCGGCGAGCTCGAGTACCAGACCCTGCGCCGCCTGGTGCTGACCACCAAGCAGCGCATCGATGGCCGCGACCTGTCGACTGTGCGCCCGATCTCGGTGCGCGTGGGCGTGCTGCCGCGGACGCATGGCTCGTCGCTGTTCACCCGCGGCGAGACCCAGGCGCTGGTCACCGCCACGCTGGGCACCGCGCGCGACAGCCAGATCATCGACGCGGTCAGCGGCGAGTCCAAGGACTACTTCCTGTTCCACTACAACTTCCCGCCGTTCTCGGTCGGCGAAGCCGGCCGCATGCTGGGACCGAAGCGGCGCGAGATCGGCCACGGCCGGCTCGCGCGCCGTGGCGTGCAGGCGGTGATGCCCAGCACCGAGGAGTTCCCCTACACGATCCGCTGCGTTTCGGAGATCACCGAGTCCAACGGCTCCAGCTCGATGGCCTCCGTCTGCGGCTCGTCGCTGGCGATGATGGACGCCGGCATCCCGCTGAAGGCGCCGGTTGCGGGCATTGCCATGGGCCTGGTCAAGGAGGACGAGGACTTCGTCGTGCTGTCGGACATCCTGGGCGACGAGGATCATCTGGGCGACATGGACTTCAAGGTCGCCGGCAGCGCCAGCGGCATCACCGCGCTGCAGATGGACATCAAGATCGAGGGCATCACCGAGCAGATCATGAAGATCGCCCTGGCGCAGGCCCGCGACGGCCGGCTGCACATCCTGGGCGAGATGGGCAAGGTGCTCGATGCAACCCGGCCGCAGATGTCCGAGTACGCCCCGCGCCTGCTGACGATGAAGATCCACCCCGACAAGATCCGCGAGGTGATCGGCAAGGGCGGCTCCACGATCCAGGCGATCACCAAGGAAACCGGGACGCAGATCGACATCCAGGATGACGGCACCATCGTCATCGCCTCGGTCAATGCTGCTGCCGCGCAGGCCGCCAAGGAGCGCATCGAGCAGATCACCGCCGACGTCGAGCCGGGCCGGATCTACGAGGGCAAGGTCGCCAAGCTGATGGATTTCGGCGCCTTCGTCACCATCGCGCCGGGCAAGGACGGTCTCGTGCACGTCTCGCAGATCTCCAACGAGCGCGTGGAGAAGGTGTCCGACAAGCTCAAGGAAGGCGACATCGTCAAGGTCAAGGTGCTGGAAGTCGACAAGCAGGGCCGCATCCGGCTGTCGATGAAGGCAGTGGGAGAGGAGCAGCCCGCCTGACCCGGGGCGACCTGCCCTGGTCTGAAGAGAAACGGGCCGAGAGGCCCGTTTTTCGTTGTGCCGGGCCTTTTTGCGGTGCAGCAAAAGCGGGTGATAGGATGCCGGCCTCGCCGCCGGCGACCCATGCATCGGCGCAGCGCCGGAGAGCACGATGAGCGACACCCCGAAGTGGCAGCGCGACATCGACGCGCTGGGCAGGCAGTACTGGGAAGCGTGGTCCGGGATCGCCAGGGGTTCGATGGCCGGCGCCCGGCCGGCTGCACCGAACTGGCACGAGGGACTGGAGCTGTGGGCGCGCCTGACCGCGCCCGGGAGCCAGGACACCGGTGCCGCGCTGGAGCGCTTCACCCGGGTGACCCGGCGTTACCTGGAGTTCGTCGGCAAGGTCTCCGAGCGGGCTGGCGGCAAGGCCTCCGCGGCAGATATTTCCAGGGCCTGGCGAGAAGCGCTGGCCAGCCACGGCGATCCGATGCTCGATGCACTGGCCTCGATGACCGGGGAGGGCGCCACCAGCCTCCAGCAGATGGGCGAGGCGATGCAGCAGGCCTGGGCACCGGCAATGGGCGAGGCCCGCGCCCTGCTGAGCATGCCGGCGCTGGGTCTTGCGCGCGAGCACGTCGAGCGCTGGCAGCGGCTGGGACAGGCGCAGCTGGAGTACTCGCAGCAGTTCGAGCGCTACGCAGGCCTGATGGCCATGGCGACCGAGAAGGCCTTTGCGCGCTTCGAGCACAAGCTGGCCGAGTGCAGCGAACCGGGTCGCCAGATCGATTCCATGCGTGCGCTGGTGGACCTGTGGATCGACGCGGCCGAAGAGGCCTACGCCGAGGTCGCGTTGTCGGAGGAGTTCCGCGAGATCTACGGCGCGCTGGTCAATGCCCAGATGCGCGTGCGCCAGGGCATGCAGGGGGAAGTCGAACGCATGACCGGCGGCATGGGGATGCCCACACGCAGCGAGATCGACAGTGCGCACCGGCGCGCGCACGCGCTGCAGCGGGAAGTACGGGAGCTGCGCTCGCGACTGGAGCGACTCGAGCGTGATCGCGTCGCGACCGATGCGGCCC
The DNA here is from genome assembly GCA_035686365.1 of Lysobacteraceae bacterium. Lineage (GTDB taxonomy): Bacteria > Pseudomonadota > Gammaproteobacteria > Xanthomonadales > Xanthomonadaceae > DASRZM01. The sequence continues at coordinate 68,446 of DASRZM010000094.1, forward strand.
CGGCATCGGGAAAGCCGGCGGCCGGCTCCGGCCGCCGGGGCGGTGCACCCGCGCAGGCTGGCCCGAACAAGGCCACGGCAGCGGCCGCCAGGAAGCCGGCTGCACCGCGATCCGCCGCCGGCAGCCCCGGCGCGGCACGCAGGTCCGCCGCGCCGGTCCGGAAGGACCGCCCGCGGCGCAAGGGAAGCTGAGCCATGTATGGACCGCTGAACCTGACACCCGAGCGCCTGTCCGAGGAATTCGCGCGCGTGCAGCTCAAGCTCGGCGCCGCCTTCGAATCGCTGCGCAGGGTCGAGGACTACGACTATGGATGCACGCCCAGGGAAGCGGTGTTCTCCGACGGCAGGATGACGCTGTACCGCTACCGCGGCGAGCGCGAACCCACAGCGAAGGTCCCGCTGCTGATCTGCTATGCGCTGGTCAACCGACCCTACATGGTCGACCTGCAGCCGGACCGCTCGATCGTCCGCACGCTGCTCGAGCGTGGCCAGGACCTCTACATCATCGACTGGGGCTATCCGGACCGCTCGGACCGGTTCCTGACCCTGGACGATTACATCAATGGATTGCTGGGGCGCTGCGTGGACACGGTGTGCGCGCGCCATCGACTGCCGTCGGTGAACCTGCTGGGCATCTGCCAGGGTGGGGCATTCTCGCTGTGCTACGCCGCCATGCATCCGGACCGGGTCAGGAACCTGATCACGATGGTCACGCCGGTGGACTTCCACACCCCGGACAACATGCTCAGCAACTGGACGCGGGAACTGGACGTGGACCTGTTCGTGGACACGCTCGGAAACGTTCCGGCGGACCTGATGAACTGGTGCTACCTGACCCTGAAGCCGTTCCGGCTCAACTTCCAGAAGTACGTGGGCATGACCGATATCCTGGACGACCCGGTCGAACTGGAGAACTTCCTGCGCATGGAGAAGTGGATCTTCGATTCGCCCGACCAGGCCGGTGAGGCCTTCCGCGAATTCATCCGGGACTTCTACCAGGGCAACAAGCTGGTCGAGGGCGGACTGAAGATCGGCGACACGCCGGTGGACCTGGCCGATGTCACCATGCCGGTGCTCAACATCTTCGCCGAGCAGGATCACCTGGTGCCGCCGAGCGCCTCCCGGGCCATGGCCGGGCGCGTGGGTACCCGGGACTACACGGAGCTCTCCTTCCGTGGCGGCCATATCGGCATCTACGTGTCGGGCCGCGCCCAGCGCGAGATCCCGCCGGCCATTCACGACTGGCTGATCCGGCGCCAGGGCTGAGTGCCGGCGCCATGCCACGGGCGTCGCGCTTGCACCTGCGCAGGCAGCTGGTGATGATCGCGACAGGACACCCTTGCAGGCTGCGATGAACCACGTTCCGGAATCGGCGCCGGCAACGGCGCTCCGACGCCTGCCGCCGTGGGTATGGGGCGTTCTCTACGCCCTGGGCTGGCTGCTGGCCTTCCAGGTCTCGCGGATGTACTGGTTCGTGCCGGCCGGTTTGCGCGTGGGCGCGCTGCTGGTGGCGCCGCCCCGGGTCTGGCCCTGGCTGGCCGTGTTCGAGTTCAGCGCGATCCTGTTGCTGCTGGGCAATCGCTTCGAGATCTACCAGACGGCATTGGGGTTCGCACTGGCCAATTTCGCGCCCTGGCTGGTCCAGGCCGCCGTGGTCTGGGTCAGCGGCCTGCGGGGCAGGGCGCCGGACTCGCCCGGACGCATGGCCCAGCTGGTGCTGCTGTTTGCCGTCGCTGCTGCCGCAACCGCGGCGGTGCTCACCGTGATGACCCTGATCGAGTCGCGTGTGACGCCGCCACAGGTGCCGCAGACGCTGGTGCAGTACTGGATCGGAGACGTCGTCGCGATGCTGATCGTGGCGCCCGTCGTACTCGCGGTCGCCGCCGTGCTCCAGGGCCGCGCCGTGATCGTCGGAGCCGTGCGCGAACTCCTGCTGCTGCTGCTCCCGCTGCTGGTGTTCTGCTGCGCACTGGCGCTGCTCTATCCGCAACTGAGCGCCTATGTGCTGGTGCTGGGACTGGCGCCGATGCTGCTGATCGCGTTCCGGCATGGCTGGCGCGGTGCGGCGCTCGCACTGCTGATGACCAGCGGCGCGGTCTACGCGATCGGGGTGTTCGGTGCCTTCGAGCACGGTCGCGAGCTCATGCAGCTGATCATGGCAGTGCTGGGGGCGACCACGCTGATGCTGGGCGCGGCGACCGACAGCCTGAGGCTCTCGAACGAGCAGCTCGATGCACGAAACCGGGAACTGGCCGCGGCAAGCGCCCGCCAGCACGAGCAGTCGCAGGCGCTCAGGCAGCTCAGCGAGCGCCTGGTCCGGGTGCAGGACGACGAGCACAGCCGGATCGCGCGCGAGCTCGAGGACGAGTTGGGCCATGCGGTTTCGGAGCTGGGTGCGCGGCTGACCCTGGCGGCGCGTGAGGCCGACTCACCGACCGGCCTGGCCACGGTCGATTCGTTGCGCGAGATGGTGCGTCACCTGAATCTGACGATCGCGAACGTGCTGGCCCGCCTCGGCGCAAACGTGCAGGCGCCTCCGGACTGGTCTCCGGCGACGATCACCTCCGGTCCGCTCGGGGAGCTGCTCGGCGAAGCCGGGGTCGATGTGGAGGTCACCGTGACCGGCCCGGCGCCGACGATCACGCCGGCCATCAGTGCGGCGCTGTTCCGGATTTGCCAGATCCTTGCGGTGGAGTGCGTTCGGCGCGGACTGGCCGAACGGCTGGTGATCGACCTGCGCGTGGAGAGCGGCGGCGCCGATCCGCAGCGGTGGCTTCGGTTGCGGGTGTTCGAACACGTGGGCGAGCGCCATTCCGGACGGATGGAGCGGCTGGCGGCCGAGCCGCCGTCCGATCGCGTGCGCGACCGCGTGGGCAGCCTCGGTGGCGAGTACCTGTGGCGCTTCGAGTCCGGCGCGCTGGTCCACGACCTGGTGGTGCCGGAACAGCGCACCGCGGCGCAGGATTGAGGAGCCCTGCGGCGCGGCCGCTCAGAAACCCATGTACAGGCCGCCGTTGACCGGAATGTTGGCGCCGGTGATGAAGCCCGAGTCCTCGGCACACAGGAAGTCGACGACACGCGCGATCTCCGCGGGCCTGCCGAGCCGTCCGACCGGCACCGAGTCGAGGATCCTGCTGCGGATGGGTTCGGGAATCGCCATGACCAGGGCCGTCTCGCAGTAGCCCGGCGAGACGCTGTTCACGGTGACGCCCTTGCGGGCGACCTCGCGCGCCAGCGCCATCGTGAAGCCGTGCATGCCCGCCTTGGCTGCCGAGTAATTGGTCTGCCCGAACTGGCCGGTCTGTCCGTTGACCGAGCAGATGTTGACGATGCGTCCGAATCCGCGCCCGCTCATGCCCTCCACCACGTGGCGGCACATGTTGAAGACCCCGTCGAGGTTGACCCGCAGGACGTCACGCCACTGCCCGGGCTCCATCTTGCGCAGCGTCGTGTCGCGGGTGATGCCGGCGGCATTGACCAGGATATCGACGCATCCGTGGCGGTCCTGCAGGCGCTGGACCAACTGGCCGCAGGCCTCGTGGTCGGTGACATCCACCGGCTCGAACCGGATGTCCAGGCCGGCGGTTTCCGCGCCGAAGGCGGCGACCCGCTCGGCCCGGCCCGGCAGGTCGGCGGCCACGACCATCGTGCCCGAGCGGGCCAGGTGAAGGCAGATCTCGGTGCCGAGACCGCCGATGCCGCCGGTCACGACGGCCAGGCGCTGATTCATCGCAAGGGGTACTCCGGGATGCGCTGGCACGGTGGGGACGCCAAGGGCCCCCGATCGCAGTCCAGGCGGATGCTGCGGTGCAACACGATGAGCTCAGGCAGGGCGCCCGCGGCTGTCAACGCGTGGCCGCCGCCGCGCCACATCAGCCCTTGTGACCGCGCTCCTTGCTCTTGCCCTCGGATGCGCCCGGAGCCGGCTCGAGCAGACCGCGCTGGAAATTCTTCCACAGGTCCAGGTTGCGCTCGGTGAGCTGGTTGAGCATGGTCCAGGGCGTCTGCCCCAGCAGCGAGTCGAGCTGGGAGCGGAACTGCTGCTGCTGGTCCAGGAACAGCTGCATGCTGTGCTCCAGGTAACTGCCCATGAATCCCTGCAGCGAGTCTCCGTAGAAACGGATGATCTGGCTGAGCAGCTGCGTGGAGAACATCGGCTGGCCGTGCTCCTCGTGCTCGGCGATGATCTGCAGCAGCACCGAGCGCGTGAGGTCCTCCCCGGACTTGGCGTCGCGCACCTCGAACTCCTCGCCGTCGACGATGAGCTGTCGCACGTCCTCGAGCGTGATGTAGCTGGAGATCTCCGTGTCGTAGAGGCGACGGTTCGGATACTTCTTGATGGTGCGCGGTTGTGCCATAGATGAATACCCGGCGACCGGTCGTATGGCGCACCGGGCGGAGCGCCGTCGGTCGAGCATGGCCCACCCCGCGCCCGCATGCAAGCGCGGCGCGGCGGTCACCAGCCCATGTACTGGCCGCCGTTCACCGACAGGTTGGCGCCGGTGATCCAGGCCGCTTCCTCGGGCATGAAGAAGGCCACGGCATAGGCGATCTCCTCCGGCGTACCCAGGCGCCCGGTCGGGATCTGGGCGACGATCTTCTCGCGGACCGGCTCGGGCACGGCCATGACCATCTCGGTTCCGATGTAGCCGGGTGAGACCGTGTTCACGGTGATGCCGAAGCGGGCGTTCTCCTGCGCCAGGGAGATCGTGAAGCCGTGCATGCCGGCCTTGGACGCGGCGTAGTTGGCCTGGCCGTACTGGCCCTTCTGGCCGTTGATCGAGCTGATCTGGACGATCCGCCCCCACTTGCGCGCGCGCATGCCCTCGATGACCGGGCGGGTGACGTTGTAGCAGGAGTTCAGGTTGGTGGCGATGACCTCCTGCCATTGCATGGCGTCCATCTTGTGGAAGGTCGTATCGCGTGTGATGCCGGCGTTGTTGACCAGGACCTCCACCGGCCCGAGCGCCGATTCGATTTCGCCGATCATGGCCGCGCAGGACTCCGGATCGGCGACGTCGCCGGGAACGACGGTCACCTCGATGCCCTGTTCCCGCAGCCCGGCCTGCCAGGCGCGCGCGCGCTCCAGGCTGCGGTAATTGGAGGCCACTCGATGACCCAGCGCGGACAGGTGCTTGACGATGGCGGTGCCGATGCCGCCGGTGCCTCCAGTGACCAGTGCGACGCGCGATGCCATGGTGTTCCCCTCGTTGCGGATCTCGGCGGATTCTACCTGCTCGGTGTGACGGCCTGGCGCCGACCCGCGGATGCTGCCGGCGCGCGCGGCACCCGGTCCAGGTCGAAGCACTCCACTGCGGCGCGCAGCATGCGCCGCACGTCGTCGGCCGCCGGCACCTGCTGGCCGAGGAACGCCAGCGCCCGACGCAATGCCGGCAGCGGATCGCACGGATCCACCGGCAGGTCGGCCGTGGACTTGCTCAGCTTGCGGCCGTGCGCATCGGTCACCAGCGGCAGGTGGGCATAGCCGGGGGTGGACAGACCCAACGCACGTTGCAGCACGATCTGGCGCGGGGTGGAATCGAGCAGGTCGCACCCGCGGACGATCTCGGTGATCCCCTGCGCGGCATCGTCCACGACCACCGCCAGGTGATAGGCGGCCCATCCCTCCACGCGGCGCACCACGAAGTCGCCGCCCAGCGCACGGGGCGTGAAGGACTGCGGACCCAATACCCGGTCCCGGAAACCGATCGGGTCGGACCCGATGCGCATGCGCAGTGCCGGCGCCCGCTCGGAATCCGACGCCACGCAGCGCTCGGGGTGGACGCCCCGGTAGCGGGCCAGGTCGGTACGCGAGCACCGGCACGGGTACGCCTGCCCCAGCGTCTGCAGGCGTGCGCAGGCCGCCAGGTAGGCGTCGGTTCGCGTGCTCTGGCGCAGCACCGGTTCGTCCGGTTCCATTCCGAACCGTGCCAGGGCCTCGAGCTGCGCGTTCGCGGCGCCGGGCACCTCACGGGGCGGGTCGATGTCCTCCACCCGCACCAGCCAGGTCCCGCCGCGCGAACGGGCGCGCAGCCAGCTGCCCAGCGCTGCGACCAGCGAGCCCAAGTGCAGCGCCCCGGTCGGCGAGGGCGCAAACCGGCCGCGGTAGTCAGCCGCCATCGTCCTGGCCGCGCAGCTGCAGTGTCAGCGTGGTCGCTCCGGCGACCGCGGCCGGCACCAGGGCGAAGTTGACCACCGGGACCAGTGCCATCCCCAGCGCACTGAGACCGAAGCTCATCCAGGCCCAGCGGTGCCGGCGCAGGAACTGGCGCTGGGTCGCGAAATCCAGGCCGCGGTTGTCCAGCGGATTGGCCGCGAACTCCATGGCCAGGAACCAGGCGCCCAGCACGATGGCCAGCGGCGCCGCCAGCAGCCCCACCACCGGAACCAGCCCCAGCAGCAACAGCCCCAGCAGCCGGATCGCGACGTAGCCCAGGCGCCGCGCCTCCTTGCCCAGGGTATGGCCGATTTCGCCGAGCACGCCGCGCCCGCTGGCGGCCGGCGCGCGGCCGGCCACCAGCCACTCGACCTTGGCCGACAGCAAGCCGTTGAACGGTGCCAGCAGCAGGTTCGCCAGCAGCGTGAAGGTGAAGAAGCCCAGCGCGACCAGGACCACCGCCAGCAGCGGGTACAGCAGCCAGCGCAGCCAGGACACCGCCTCGGGCAACCAGCGCTCCAGGGTCGACTCCAGCCCCCAGAAGGCCGCCCAGATGGCCAGGGAGAAGATCAGGATGTTGCCCAGCAGGGGCAGCACGACGAACCGACGCAGCCCCGGGCGCACGAGCAGCGCGTAGCCGGCCAGCAGGTGGCGCGCTCCGGAGACCGGTGGCGGGACCGCAACGCTCATCTGGCACACTGCGCGCTTGAATTAGAATCCAGTCTACCCAACCTTTTCACCGTCCCGGCAGCCAACGCCGGTCCGAGTCCCGCGAAAACGGAGCCCTTCCCAGATGATGCGAATCGGTTTGTTCCTGGCCACCAACCTGGCCGTCCTGGTCGTGTTCGGCATCGTGCTTTCGGTGCTGCAGAACGTGTTCGGCGTGCGCCTGGGCGATTACGGGGTGCTGATGGTGTTTGCCGCCCTGTTCGGCTTCGGTGGCGCCTTCCTTTCCCTGGCGATCTCCAAGTGGATGGCCAAGCGTGCCACCGGGGCGCAGGTGATCACCCAGCCGCGCAACGAGGCCGAAGCCTGGCTGCTGGCGACCGTCAAGCGCCAGGCCGGATCGGCCGGGATCGGCATGCCCGAGGTCGCCGTCTACGACGCACCCGAGATCAACGCCTTCGCCACCGGCATGAACCGCAACAGCGCGCTGGTCGCGGTATCGACCGGCCTGCTGCGGGCCATGAACCGCGACGAGGTCGAGGCGGTGCTGGCCCACGAGGTCAGTCACATCGCCAACGGCGACATGGTCACCATGGCGCTGCTGCAGGGCATCCTGAACACCTTCGTGCTCTTCTTCGCGCGCGTGGTCGGCCGCGTCGTGGACGCGTGGATCAGCGGCGGCCGCGAGGGCCCGAGCTTCGCCTACTGGATCATCGTGATCGTGCTGGACATCGTGTTCGGCATCCTGGCCTCGATGATCACGATGTGGTTCTCGCGGCGGCGCGAGTTCCGTGCCGATTCCGGCGGCGCCAGCCTGGCCGGGCGCGGCAAGATGGTCGCCGCACTGGAGCGGCTGGGCGCGACCTACGGGCAGACCACGCTGCCCGACCAGGTCCGCGCGTTCGGTATCTCCGGCGGCGTCGGCAGTGGCCTGAAGCGCCTGTTCATGAGCCATCCGCCGCTGGCCGAGCGCATCGCGGCGCTGCGCAACGGCTGAGCCGCTGCCCGCGACCGCATGGAGCGGCCGCATGGGAACGAAAAAAGGCCCGCCATGACGGCGGGCCTTCTTTGTGTCTGGTGCCGAGGAGAGGACTCGAACCTCCACGGGTCGCCCCGCTAGTACCTGAAACTAGTGCGTCTACCAATTCCGCCACCTCGGCGTCGGTGGCCGCCGGGTCCGGGGCGTGGCCCGGGGCTGCGGCGAGCCGCGTAATCTACTGAGCCCGAACATGGCTGTCAAACTGGCGCCGGCCCGGGAGCGCCGACTTCGCCCGGTCTTTGCAGCCGATGGCGTACCATGCGGCCATGACGAAGAAGACCGGGAAGCGGGCGAGCCCATCGCGCCCGAAGAAATCAGCGCGCGCGGACACCAGGCCGGCGAGGCGCCAGTCCGCAGCCGAGCCGGGCGCGGTCCACGACCCCCACGCCGAGCGCGAAGCCCGCCGGTACGAGAATCCCATCCCCAGTCGCGAGGCCCTGCTGGCGGTGCTGACCGACCACGGCGGCCCGATGACGGCCGAGATGCTGGCCGAAACGCTGGCGCTGGCCGCGCCCGATCGCTTCGCGGCACTGACCAAGCGCCTGTCGGCGATGCTGCGCGACGGCCAGCTCCTGGTGAACCGGCGCGGCGGCTATGCGGTCGCGGAGAAGATCGACCTGGTTCCGGGCACGGTGCTGGCCAACGCCGACGGCTTCGGTTTCCTTCGGCCCGATGCCGGCGGCGACGACCTGTTCCTGCCTCCGGCCGAAATGCGCTGCGTCCTGCACGGCGACCGCGTGCTGGCCAGCGTCACCGGCCTGGACCGTCGCGGCCGCCGCGAGGGGGCGATCGTCGAGATCCTCGAGCGTGGTACCAAGCGCCTGGTGGGTCGTTATGCCGAACGCGACGGCGTCGCCTATGTCGTGCCCGACGACCGCCGCATCCACCAGGACGTGCTGATTCCGCCGGGCCAGGGCGGCGGCGCCGGTTCCAACCAGATCGTGGTGTGCGAGATCACCGAGCCGCCCACCCGCACGCGCCCGCCGTTTGGTCGCGTGCTCACGGTACTCGGCGAGAAGCTGACGCCCTCGCTGGCCGTGGAGGTCGCCATCCACGGTCACGGGCTGCCGCACCAGTGGCCCGAGCCGGTGCTGGCGCAGGCCGCCGCCGTCGACCTGGAGCCGACGCCCGGGGACCGCACCGGCCGCACCGACCTGCGCGGACTGCCGCTGGTCACCATCGACGGCGAGGATGCCAAGGACTTCGACGATGCGGTGTATTGCGAGTCCGACGGACGTGGCTTCCGCCTGCTGGTGGCGATCGCCGACGTCTCGCACTACGTACGCCCGGGTTCGGCGCTGGACGCCGAGGCGCAGCTGCGGGGCACCTCGGTCTACTTCCCCGGATACGTGGTGCCGATGCTGCCCGAGACCTTGTCCAACGGCATCTGCTCGCTGAAGCCTCTGGAGGACCGCCTGTGCTTCGTCTGCGACATGCGGGTGGACTTCGAGGGCAAGGTCACGCGCTCGCGCTTCTATCGCGCGGTGATGCACTCCCACGCGCGGCTGACCTATTCCCAGGTGTGGCGTGCGGTGGGCGAGCAGGACCGCGGTGCCTGCGATGAACTCGGCTCGCTGCTGCCCCACGTGAAGCGGCTGCACAGCCTGTACCGGCTGCTGGCGCGCCAGCGCGCGCGCCGGGGCGCGATCGAGTTCGGAAGCAGCGAGGTACGCTTCGTGTTGGGGCCGGGCGGAGAGGTCGTCCAGGCCGGGATGATCCAGCGCAACGACGCACACAAGCTGATCGAGGAGTGCATGATCGCGGCCAACGTAGAGGCCGCCCGGCTGGTCGCACGCAGGAAGGTGCCGGCGCCGTACCGCGTGCACGCGCCGCCGCCGGAGCAGAAGTACCAGGACCTGCTGGAGTTCCTCGCCGAGTTCAAGCTGCGCATGCCACCCTGGCACGAGGTCGAGCCGCGGCACTTCACGGCGCTGCTGAAGAAGGTCCGCGACCGCCCCGACGCGGCGCTGATCGAATCGGTGCTGCTGCGCAGCCAGAGCCTGGCGGTGTATTCGCCCGAGAACAACGGCCACTTCGGCCTGGCGCTGGACGCCTACGCCCACTTCACCTCGCCGATCCGTCGTTATCCGGATCTGTTGCTGCACCGGGCGATCGCGCATGCGCTCGAGGGCGGCGACGCGGAGGCTTTCTACTACAGCGCGCACGAGATGGCGGCGCTGTCGCTGCAGTGTTCCGAGCACTCGCGCCGGGCCGACGAGGCCGAACGCGAGGTCGACGAGCGCTACCGCTGCGCCTGGATGGAGCGTCACGTGGGCGGCGAGTTCGAGGGCGTGATCGCCGGGGTGACCTCGTTCGGGATTTTCGTGGAACTGATCGATTCGCGCGTCACCGGGCTGGTCCACGTCACCCAGCTGCCGAACGACTACTACCACTTCGATCCCGTCCGCAAGTTGCTGCGCGGCGAGCGCCGCGGCAACGAATACCGGCTGGGCGACCCGGTCCGGGTACTGGTGCTGCGTGCCAGCGTCGAGGACCGCAAGATCGATTTCCGGCTGGTGCGCGAGGATGAGCCGGCCAGGCGCGAGCGGTCCAAGGGGCGGTAGTGGCTGCGCGCGAGTCCGTCGGGGGCATCAACGCGGTCGCATCGGCGCTCGAGCACGAGCACGCGGGCGTGCACGAACTGCTGGTGCAGGCCGACGTGCGCAACGCCCGGGTCAATGCGCTGGCCCGGGAGGCCGGGCGGCGCGGTATCCCGGTCCGGCACGTGGACGCCGATGCGCTGGTGCGCGCAACCGGCCTGCTGCGGCACCAGGGCGTGGCCATGGTGCGCGACGCGCCACGCACGGCCAGCTACGACGAGCGCGCACTGCCCGGACTGCTGGCGGCGCAGGCGCAGCCGTTGCTGCTGGTCCTCGACGGCGTGCAGGATCCGCACAACCTGGGCGCCTGCCTGCGATCGGCCGCGGCCGCCTCGGTGACGGCAGTGATCGCGCCGCGCGACAAGGCTGCCGGCATCACGCCGGCCGTGCGCAAGGTCGCCGCCGGCGCTGCCGAGCGCGTGCCGTTCGTGCAGGTCACCAACCTGGCGCGCACGCTGCGCCAGCTCAGGGAAGCCGGCGTGTGGATCGTGGGACTGGCGGGCGAGGGCGAGCGCAGCGTGTACGAGCTGGACCTGACCGGCCCCCTGGCGATCGTGCTGGGCGGCGAGGGCGAGGGGCTGCGGCGCCTGACCCGGGAGCACTGCGACTTCCTGGCGCGCATTCCGATCGATGCGGCCGTGGAGAGCCTCAATGTTTCGGTGGCGACCGGCGTGGCCCTGTTCGAGGCGCGCCGCCAGCGCGGCTGATCACGGTTCCAGCGAAGCCAGCCAGTCGTCGTCCGAGCCCTCGTTGACGCCCTCGAACAGGAACGTCGACAGGTACCGCTCGCCGGTATCGGGCAGCATGGCCAGGATCACGGTGCCGGGTCCGGACTCGCGCGCCACCTCTAGCGCGGCGGCGAAAGTGGCGCCGGACGAGACGCCGCAGAAGATGCCCTCGCGCAATGACAGGGCCTGGGCGGTGTCGCGTGCCAGCTCGTCGGTGATCGGGACGTTGCGGTCGTAGATCTCCCGGTTGAGCACCGCCGGGATGAAGTCCGGTGTCCAGCCCTGGATCTTGTGTGGCTGCCATTCGCTGCCCGCCAGCAGCGCGGCGCCGGCCGGCTCGCACACGCAGATGCGCAGGTCCGGACGCGCCGTCTTGAGCACCTCGCCGGCCCCGGTCAGGGTGCCGCCGGTGCCGTAGCCGGTCACGAACCAGTCCAGCCGGCGCGCGGCGAAGTCCTGCAGGATCTCCGGACCGGTGGTGCTGCGGTGGTAGGCCGGATTGGCCTCATTCTCGAACTGGCGGGCGAGGAACGCGCCGTGCCGTGCCGCGAATTCCTCGGCACGCCGCACCATCCCGGAACCGCGTTCGGCCGCCGGTGTCAGGATCACCTTCGCGCCCAGGGCGCGCATCAGCTTGCGCCGCTCCACCGAAAAGGTCTCTGCCATGAAAGCCACGAACGGGTAGCCGCGCGCCGCGCAGACCATTGCCAGCGCGATGCCGGTGTTTCCTGAGGTGGCTTCGACCACCATCTGCCCGGGCGCGAGCTCCCCGCGCGTTTCGGCATCCAGGACGATCGCCAGCGCGAGCCGGTCCTTGACCGAGGACATCGGATTGAAGGCCTCGAGCTTGGCGTACATCTCCACGCCGTCAGGCGCAAGCCGGTTGATGCGCACGATCGGCGTGCGCCCGACCGTGCCCAGGATGCTGTCGTGGATCATGGTGCGCCTCCGGTACGGGGCGGGCTGCTCAGGCCGACGCCTGCAGCGGGTCGCCGATTTCCTGTTGCAGCTCGTGCCAACGATTGAGAATCGTGCAGAACAGCCTGGCGGTGCGCTCGGCGTCGTAGACGGCCGAGTGGGCCTCGGCAGCATCCCAGCTCATGCCCGCGCACTGCACCGCGCGGCTCAGGACGGTCTGGCCGTAGGCCATGCCCGCCAGCGTCACGGTGTCGAAGGTGCTGAATGGATGGAAGGGATTGCGCTTGTGGCCGATCCGGGCGATCGCCGCATTCAGGAACGCCAGGTCGAAGTGCGCGTTGTGCCCGACCAGGATCGCGCGCTGGCAGCGATGCTGGCGGATCGCCGTGCGGACCGCCTGGAAGACCTGGTTGAGCGCCTCGCGTTCGGGTTTGGCATTGCGGAACGGGTGATCGACGAGGATGCCCGTGACCTCCATCGACCGGGGATCGAGCTCCGCACCGGGAAACGGATCCACATGCGCGTGTGCGGTCTCACCCGGATGCAGCCGGCCCGACGCGTCGATCTCGATCGGCACTGCAGCGATCTCGAGCAGCGCGTGGCGCGCGGCATCGAAGCCGCCCGTCTCCACGTCGACGACGACCGGCAGGTAGCCGCGGAATCGCTGGCTCATCCGCGAATGGGGAACACTGGAATCCATCGCGCCGGAGCATAGCATCGCCTGCGCGAGCCGATGCCTCAGGGCCGCAGCCAGCGACCCAGTGCCAGCAGCACCGCGCCCAGCAGTACCAGGCCGGAGCCGAAAACCGGCACCAGCATCGCCAGCGGAAGCCCCAGGCCGAGCAGCGCCAGGCCCCAGGCTGTCATGTCGGCGAGCGGCTGCACGTCGCCGCGATCGACCCGGTGCGCGATCAATGCATCCACGCTCAGCCAACCGCCACCGCGCAGGATCAGCGGCACCAGCATGATCATGAAAATCAGCGGCAGCTTGAAGTTGCCGTGGCCGCTGTCGCGGATCGCATAGCCCCGGAGCAGGTCCTCGAGCATGCTCCAGTCGGCCGGCCAGTGCACCGCAGCGGTGGCGACCACCGTGAGCACGAACAGTCCGAAGGCCGCGAACCGGGTGGCCAGCCCGACCAGCAGCAGCAGCGAAAGGACCAGCTCGCTCCAGGTTGCCATCGCCCAACTCAGGTCGGCGGGCACCCGGTCGAACGGAAACGGAAAGCGGCCCTGGATGTCCATGAACCAGTTGCTGCCGGTGTACTTCTCGCGACCGGCCTCGAAGAACTCCCAGAACAGCAGTACGCGCAGGCCCAGTGGAGCCAGCCAGCGGCCGACCCCTTCCAGGCGTTCGACCAGCGTGTGCCACCGTTCAATCAGCCGGTTCATCATGCGCCGGTACCGGTTCTGGGGAATGGGAGGCGGGTCCTGCGCCCCGGTCCTGGCCGGGCTCGCGGGTACCGAGCACGGCCTCGCGCTCGTGCAGCTGCCCGAGCAGGCGCCCGGCGTCGGCGGCGAAGGCGTCCGCATCCGGGGCCGCGGCTTCGGCAGCCAGTCGCTCCAGGACCGCGCGCCCGCTCAGCGAACGGTTTTCGTGCAGGACCTGCATCAGCCGGAAGCCGAGTGCACCGATCGCCTTGAAGCGCACCGCGTCGTCGCGGCCGCGCACGACCAGGAGGAACGTGGGCTCCGGCGGCGGCGCCTCGGGCAGGAACTCCGGCCGCAACTGGTGGACGGGAAAACGATAGGCCAGCGGCCAGGCCAGCGGCGAGGCGACCGGCACCGAGGCCATCAGGTCGCCCGAGGGATCGCAGGCGATCCCGGCCAGGTCGGTCTCGTCCAGCGACAATGCCAGCTCGACCCACTCGTAGTGGGCCAGTTCCTGCAGCCAGGGCGGATCGGCATCCCCGCGCTGCTGGCGTGCCTGAAGGTAACGCAGGAACTCGCGGCCGATCTCGGGGAACAGTGGCGTCGTGCAGCGGTGCTCGCGGTAGAAGTCGCGCACCAGCCGGTGCCAGTCCCGGTCGCCGTACAGGCGCCGGATCACCGGGTAGTTGGAAGCCAGCAGGCCCTCCAGACTCTTGTAGAACAGGTCACGGTAGATGGCGAGCCGGCGATCCTCGATGCCCGGTGGCGCCTGGGCCTGCGCGGGGTCGCGCAGGTGCGCGGCGAACGCGTACTGCTGGCGCCGCAGGCGCGAGGGCGCGTCAGGCGGTTGCGGCATCGGGGGTCCGGCGGCGTGCGGCGTGCTGGATGCCGCGGATGGCCTGGACCTCGGCATAGAGCTCTTCGGCCGGCGGAAAGTTGAAATCGCGTTCGAGCAGGGTCGGGCGCAGTCCGAAGGCGTCGTAGGCCGCGCGAAGCAGGTCCCAGACCGGATCGATGACGCGGGCGCCGTGGGTGTCGACGATCAGGTCCGGTGCCTCGTTGTAATGACCGGCCACGTGGATGTATGCGATGCGCTCTCCCGGCAGCGCGTGCAGGAACTCGAGCGCGTCGTAGCGGTGGTTGACGCTGTTGACGTGGATGTTGTTGACGTCGAGCAGCAGGTCGCAGTCGGCCTCGTGCAGCACCGCGTTCAGGAACTCGATCTCGTCCAGTTCCCGGTGCGGGGCCGCGTAGTAGGACACGTTCTCGATCGCGATGCGGCGTGCGAGGATGTCCTGGGTCTGCCGGATGCGTGCCGCCACGTGGCCGACGGCTTCGGTGGTGAACGGGATGGGCATCAGGTCGTACAGGTGCCCGTCGTCGGTGCAGTAGCTCAGGTGTTCGCTGTACAGCGGCACGCGATGCGCGTCGAGGAAGCGGCGCACCCGGTGCAGGAACGGCTCGTCCAGCGGCTCGGGACCGCCCAGCGACAGCGACAGGCCATGGCAGACGAGCACATGGCGCTCGCTGAGCTCGCGCAGCGAGCGGCCGAGCCTGCCGCCCACGCCGATCCAGTTCTCCGGCGCGCATTCCAGGAAATCGAAGGCGCCCGGCGGAGCGGCCCGCAGCGGGCCCAGCAGGGCCCGCCGCAGGCCAAGTCCGGCACTGTCAGGTGCGAGTGCGCGAACCGACATCGCAGCTGGTTCCGATCAGGCGTTGCCGCCGCACTTGCCTTCCTCGCCCTTGTCCTCGCCGCACTTGCCTTCTCCGCACTTGCCTTCCTCACCCTTGTCCTCGCCGCACTTGCCTTCTCCGCACTTGCCTTCCCCGCACTTGCCTTCCTCACCCTTGTTCTCGCCGCACTTGCCTTCTCCGCACTTGCCTTCTCCGCACTTGCCTTCCTCGCCCTTGTTCTCGCCGCACTTGCCTTCCCCACACTTGCCTTCCTCGCCCTGCTTCTCCTCGCCGATCTGCTGGTAGCCGGCGTCGAGGTCTGCGAGCTGGAAGCTGCTGGCCTGCGCCGACAGCGCGAAGGCACCGATGAAAGCGGCACCCAGGGCCAGCGTAAGCGGCTTGATGGTCTTGTTCGACATGATTGTCTCCATTGGAATGTGCGGGCCGTGCCCGCGAACGAAACCGGCCCCACCCGGACCGGGATTGCAAAGCGATTCCCTGCCGTGGCCGCGGCGTCCGTGCGCCGGACCTGAACCTCCCTCCCGGACCACGCTAGTCCTTCGCCCGGCGGCATTCAAGCCGCGGACGTGAACCCGCATGGTCGGGCCATTGGAGCATTGTAGGGTGGGCGCGTTCCCGCGCCGGATCGGCGGGAACGGCGAAGCGCGAAAAAAGCACGGCGAGCCGAGGCCCGCCGTGCTAGGGAACCTCTGAACCTGTTCAGAGGTTCGCGCGCCATGGATG
>DASRZM010000095.1:0-18754 GCA_035686365.1 Lysobacteraceae bacterium
TCGCAGGGTGGCTGCTGGTGCGCGACGCGCCCACGCCGGTCGCGGTCGCCACCGCGCGCGCACCGGCTTCCGGACCGGTCGCGGCCTCGGTGCTGGACGCGTCCGGCTACGTCGTCGCCCGCCGCCAGGCCACGGTGTCGGCCAAGATCACCGGCAAGGTCGCCGAGGTCCTGATCGAGGAGGGCATGCGCGTGGAACAGGGCCAGCTGATGGCCCGGCTCGACGATACCGACGCGCAGGCGCAACAGGAACTCTCGCGCGGGCAACTGGCTGCCGCACGCAGCCAGCTCGGCGAGATCCAGGCCAACCTGTCGCTGGCCGAGCGCGAGCTGGCGCGCCAGCGCGAGCTGCTCGGCCGTGGCCTGGTCTCGCAATCGGCGCTGGACACCGCGCAGGCACAGCGCGACGCGCTGGCCGCGCGGCTGGCGAACGCGCGCTCGCAGGTGGCGGTGGCCGGGGACGCGCTGGGCATTGCCCGGATCGGCGTGGACAACACGGTCATCCGGGCGCCGTTCGCCGGCGTGGTCGTGGCCAAGGCCGCGCAGCCCGGCGAGATGATCTCGCCGATCTCGGCCGGCGGCGGCTTCACCCGCACCGGCATCGGCACCATCGTCGACATGGACTCGTTGGAAATCCAGGTCGATGTCGCCGAGGCCTACATCGGGCGCGTGCAGCCGGGGCAACCGGTGGAGGCCGTGCTCAACGCCTACCCGGACTGGAAGATCCCCGCCTCGGTGATCGCGATCATCCCCACCGCCGACCGCAGCAAGGCCACCGTGAAGGTGCGCATCGCGCTCGAGCAGAAGGATCCGCGCATCGTGCCGGAGATGGGCGTGCGCGTTGCGTTTCTCGGCGCGGGCGCCGGGCCGGAGGCACCGGCGACCGCGCAAGGTGTGCTCGTGCCGGCCAATGCGATCGTCGATGGCGCGGTGTTCGTCGTGCGCGAGGGCGTGGCCGAACGCCG
Source organism: Lysobacteraceae bacterium (assembly GCA_035686365.1). Lineage (GTDB taxonomy): Bacteria > Pseudomonadota > Gammaproteobacteria > Xanthomonadales > Xanthomonadaceae > DASRZM01. The sequence continues at coordinate 965 of DASRZM010000095.1, forward strand.
GACGATCGAAGCCGGCGCCACGCGCGGCGACCAGTGGCTGGTGCTCTCGGGCCTGGCGGCCGGGGAGCAGGTCGTGGTTGCGCCACCGGCATCACTGCGCACGGGTGACGCGGTGCAGGTGCAATGAACGCGGCTGCATGGCGCCGCTTTCCCATTGGGAGAGGGGCTGTAGTACTTCCCGGCGTTTCACCAAGGTGCTGAAGATGGAAAATCTCGTCGAAGTCCGCGGCCTGACCAAGACCTACGAACGCGGCAGGGAGAAGATCGAGGTCCTGCACGGCATCGACCTTCAGATCCCGGCCGGCGACTTCGTGGCGCTGATGGGTCCGTCCGGTTCGGGCAAGACCACGCTGCTGAACCTGATCGGCGGACTCGACCAGCCCACCGCCGGGACCGTCCGCGTGGGCGATGCGCGGATCGAGCGCCTGTCCTCGGCCGAGCGCTCGCGTTGGCGCGCCGACCACATCGGCTTCGTGTTCCAGTTCTACAACCTGCTGCCGGTGCTCAGCGCCCAGCGCAATGTCGAGCTGCCGCTGCTGCTCAAGCGCATGTCCGGCTCCGAGCGCCGGCGCCGCGCCGCCATCGCGCTGGAACTGGTCGGGCTGAGCGACCGCGCCGGCCACAAGCCCAGGGAGCTGTCCGGCGGCCAGGAGCAGCGCGTGGCGATCGCGCGCGCCCTGGTGTCCGATCCCACGCTGCTGGTGTGCGACGAGCCCACCGGCGACCTGGACCGCGCGACCGCCGACGAGATCCTGACGCTGCTGCAGCGGCTCAACCGCGAGCACGGCAAGACCGTGATCATGGTCACCCACGATCCCAAAGCCGCCGAGTACGCGCAGCGCATCGTGCACCTGGACAAGGGCACGCTGGTGGATCCCGAGCCGGCGACGGCGGGCGCCTGAGCCCCGCCCCGTGCACACAGGCGTGAGTCCATGAAGTACCTGCACCTGGTCTGGGCAAGTCTGTTCCGTCGCAAGACGCGCACCGTGCTCACGGTGCTCTCGATCGTGGTGGCGTTCATCCTGTTCGGGCTGCTCAACGCGCTGATCGTCGCCTTCAACCGCGGCGTGGAACTGGCGGGCGTCGACCGCCTGGTGGTACAGGGCAAGTACTCCCTGACCGAGGTGCTGCCAGTGAGCTATGCCGACCAGATCCGCGGGCTGCCCGGGGTCGCGGCAGTCACCCACGCGCAGTGGTTCGGCGGCGTCTACCAGGAGCGGCGCAACTTCTTCCCGCAGTTCGCGGTGGACCCGGCCAGCTACATGGAGATGTACCCGGAGTTCGAGATCGCGCCCGCACAGCTGCAGCAGTTTCTCGCCACGCGCACCGGCGCGATCGCAGGGGCCTCGCTGGCGCGCCGGTTCGGCTGGAAGATCGGCGACCGCATTCCGATCCAGGCCACGATCTGGACCCGCGCGGACGGCGCCACCAGCTGGGAGTTCGACCTGGTGGGCATCTTCGAAGGCCGCGACAAAACCGCCAGGAGCCAGGAGGGCATGCTGCTGTTCCAATGGGATTACCTGGACGAAGCGCGCCAGTTCGCCCGCGGCACCACCGGCATCTACATCGTGCGTGCACAGGATCCAGAGCAGGCCGTCGCCGTGGCCGGGGCCATCGACGCACGCTTCGCCAATTCCCAGAACGAGACCCGGACCGGCTCGGAGAAAGCGTTCAACCAGAACTTCATCAAGCAGATCGGCGACATCGGCTTCATTGTGCAGGTGGTGCTCGCGGCGGTGTTCTTCACGATCCTGCTGGTGACCGGCAACACCATGGCGCAATCCGTGCGCGAGCGCATTCCCGAGATCGCGGTGCTCAAGACACTGGGCTTCACCGACTCCCGGGCGCTGGCGCTGGTGCTGGCCGAGGCGATGCTGCTGTGCCTGATCGGCGCCGCGCTGGGGCTGGGGTTGGTATCGGTGCTGGTGCCCAGGGTCGCCGCGGCGATGGAGTCGTTCCTGCCCGGACTGGGTCTGGACGCACGCACCTGGCTGCTTGGCGGCGGGCTGGCGGTGGCCCTGGGGCTCGCCACGGGGCTGCTGCCTGCACTCAAGGCGCGGCGACTGCGCATCGTCGACGCCCTCGGAGGCCATGCATGAACTGGGTCATGCAGGTCTGGGAGATTTCGCTGGGCAATCTGCGCAGCATTCCGCAGCGGCTGGGCACCTCGCTGGTGATCGTGATCGGCATCGCCGGCGTGGTCGCGGTGCTGGTGGCGCTGCTGGCGATGGGCGAGGGCTTCCGGCACACGCTGGCCAGCACCGGCAGCGACGACCGCGCGCTGGTGCTGCGTTCGGGCGCCAACGAGGAGCTGGCCAGCGGCTTCGCGCGTGAGCAGGCCGATGCGATCGCCCAGGCGCCCGGCGTGGCGCGGGATCCGGACGGCCGCGCGCTGGTCTCGCCCGAGCGCTACATCCTGACCAATCTGGTGAACCGCGCCAACCAGGAGCCCTCGAACATTCCCGTGCGCGGCGTGGATCCGGTCGCGTTCACCCTGCGACCGGAGGTCCGCATCGTCGAAGGCCGCATGCTGGTGCCCGGCGCGCGCGAGGTGATCGTCGGCCGAAAACTGGCCGGGGAGTTCCTCGGGACCGGCGTGGGCGATTCGGTGCCGGTGCGCGACGGCGACTGGCGCGTGGTTGGCGTGTTCGAATCCGGTGGCGACGTGCACGAATCGGAGCTGTGGGTCGACCGCGCCACGCTCGACGGCGTGCTGCGCAGCAGCGCGGTGGGTTCGGTGATGGTGCAGCTGGAGGATGCGGCGGCTTTCGACCGGTTCGAGCAGGCGGTGGCGGACGACCCCAGGGTCAACGTCGACGTGAAGCGGCAGTCCGCGTACTACGCCGCGCAGTCGGAAGCCACCGGCACCTTCATCCGTGTGCTGGGCACCGTGGTGGCCTCGATCATGGCGCTGGGCGCGATCTTCGCAGCGCTGAACACGATGTACTCGGCCGTGTCCACGCGCACGCGCGAGATCGCCACGCTGCGCGCGATCGGCTTCGGCGGCGGTCCGGTGGTGACCTCGGTGCTGGTCGAGTCGCTGGCCCTGGCCTTGCTGGGCGGCCTGCTCGGCGGCCTGCTCGCCTGGGTGCTGTTCAACGGCTTCACGGTCTCGACGTTGAACTTCCAGACCTTTTCGCAGGTGGCCTTCAGCTTCCGGGTGACGCCGGAGCTGCTCGTGCGCGGGCTGGTATGGGCACTGGCGATCGGCCTGGTCGGCGGACTGCTGCCGGCGCTGCGCGCGGCGCGGCTGCCAGTGACCACCGCACTGCGCGAGGGTTGAGCCCGACCGGGAGCGGTCAATTGCTGTGGTGGATGCCCAGGCCCGCCGGGTAGGTGCTGTTGGCCAGCGACTTGTCCTGGTCCAGCAGGCCGATGGCATCGGCCAGGATCGCCGAGGCTTCCCGCAGCAGGGCGTCGGGGCGCTCGTCCTGCGCCTGTTCGCGCTGCGCCTGTTCCACGACCGCGCGCTCGTCGGCCTGCAGGCCGTCGTCGTCGGGATCCAGCGCGGCAAGCTCGCCGCCGATTCCCAGTGCCGCACGCTGCGTCTTGCGCTGCTCGCGCTGGCGCTCCTCGCGCTTGCGCTCGGCCACGCGCTCGGCTTCGTTCAGCGACACCGTGGTCTGCGCCCGCTGGCGGCGGTACTCGGCCACGTCCTCGGCCCACCACTGGAACTCGACGTCGTCGGCAACGCGCCCGCGATGGCGCGTGGACAGCAGCGCGGTCAGCGGTGCCAGCCTGCCCACTGCCGAATAGTGGGCCGGCTCGATCTGCGACCACGGCAGCGCGTTGTCGTAGGCGCTCTCGCCATAATCCTGGGCGTCGATCGTCACCGGGAACTGGATGTCGGGCACCACGCCGCGATGCTGGGTCGAACCGCCGTCGATGCGGAAGAACTGCGCCACCGTCAGCTTGAGCGCGCCGTGTGGCGGCGCGTCGCGGCCGACGAAATTGTCCAGGTCGATCAGGTTCTGCACCGTCCCCTTGCCGAAAGTCGGCTCGCCGATGATAAGCGCGCGGCCGTAGTCCTGCATGGCCGCGGCGAAGATCTCCGAGGCCGACGCCGAGGCGCGGTTGACCAGTACCGCCAGCGGTCCGCGCCAGGCGACACCGGCGTCGCTGTCCTTCTCGACCTTGACCGCACCACTGGACGTGCGCACCTGTACCACCGGCCCCTGGTCGATGAACAGCCCGGTCAGCTCGATCGCCTCGCTCAGGGAGCCGCCGCCGTTGTCGCGCAGGTCCAGTACCACGCCGTCGACCTTCCCGGCCTCCAGCTCGGTCAGCAGGCGGCCCACGTCACGGGTGGCCGAACGGTAATCGGCCTCGTCGCGGCGGCGCGCATCGAAGTCCTGGTAGAACGCCGGCAGGGCGATCACGCCGATGCGGCGGGCGGACTCGCCCTCGCCGATCTCGATGATCTCCTTCTGCGCGGCCTGCTCCTCGAGCTTGACCCTGTCGCGCACCAGGCTCACCACCTCGTGGGGGCCATCGATGCCGACCTCGCCGGGCAGGATCTCGATCCGCACGGTGGTGTCCTTGGGTCCGCGGATCAGCTCCACCACATCGTCGATGCGCCAGCCGATCACGTCGGTGACCGGCCCGCTGGTCCCCTGGCCCACGCCGAGGATGCGATCGCCGACCTCGAGCTGGCCCGACATCCCTGCCGGACCGCCGGGCACGATCGAGCGCACCACGGTGAACTCGTCCTGCCGCTGCAGCACCGCACCGATGCCCTCCAGTGACAGCCGCATCGAGATGTTGAAGTTTTCCGACGTGCGCGGGGTCATGTAGGAGGTGTGCGGCTCGATTGACCCGGCATAGGCGTTGATGAAGGTCTGGAACACGTCCTCGCTCTTGATCTCGTGCACCCGCGACTCGAAGTTGGCGTAGCGCTTGTCCAGCGTATTGCGGATCTCCCGCATCTGCTTGCCGGCCAGCTTCAGCCGCAGCACGTCGTTCTTCACCCGCCTGCGCCAGACTTCCTCGAGCGCCTCGGCGCTGGGTTCCCACTGCAGCTCGTCGCGGTCGTAGCGGTACTCCTCCTCGACCGTGAAATCGAAGTCCTGCTTCAGCAGTGCGCGGGCGTGGGCGGTACGCTCGACCACGCGCTGCACATAGACGTTGAAGATCTCGAAGGCCGGATCCAGCTGCTGGGCCTTGAGCGCGTCGTCCAGATGCGTGCGGTAGACCGAGAAGCGGTCGATGTCGCCGCGCAGGAAGAACAGGCGCTCGCCGTCGAGCGATTCCAGGTAGGCATCGAACATTTTTGCCGACAGCGCATCATCCAGCCGCGTGGGCTTGTAATGGAAATTGCTCTCGCTGAGCAGGCCGGTGATCAGCCGCGCGGTGCGCGCCTGGTCGGGTTCCGGGCTAAGGCCGACCACCGCCGCGTTGTTGGCGGGCACGGCGCTGGCCATCAGCGCAACGGCCATCGCGGCGCAGATCGAGAGCAGGTTCAGTTTCGACATCAGGAGGGCCCCCTGGGGCGGTTGCGGCACCATCGACGACAATGCAGGCCGGTGCGTGAACGGACCTGTGCCGAAGGTACCGTGAAGGCGCTCGCAGGCGGGCCGGGCTTCAGCTTCGCAGAAATCGCCGCCGTTGTGTCAGGCGACGTCCACATATCCGGCATCGGCCGCCATGCGGTCGGCATGGTAGGACGAGCGGACCAGCGGCCCGGAAGCGACGTGTGTGAAGCCCAGCCCCAGGCCGAAGCGCTCCAGCTCGGCGAACTCCTCCGGCGTCCAGTAACGGACCACCGGGTGGTGATGGGGCGAGGGCTGCAGATACTGGCCGATCGTGACCATGTCCACGGCGTGTTCGCGAAGGTCCCGCAGCGCCTGCCCGACCTGCTCGCGGGTCTCGCCCAGGCCCAGCATGATCCCGGACTTGGTCGGGAGCCGCGGATGCTGCGCCTTGAACCGCTGCAGCAGCTGCAGCGACCAGCCATAGTCGGCGCCCGGGCGGACCTCGCGGTAGCGCTCGCGCACCGTCTCCAGGTTGTGGTTGAACACGTCCGGCGGCGCCTGCGCCAGGATCTGCAGGGCACGGTCCATGCGGCCGCGGCCGCGGAAATCCGGGGTCAGGATCTCGATGCGGATGTCCGGGCTGGCCGCCCGCACCTGGCGGATGCACTCGGCGAAATGGCCGGCACCGCCGTCGAGCAGGTCGTCGCGATCGACCGAGGTGATCACCACGTAGCGCAGGCCCATGCCGGCGATGGTGCGCGCCAGGCTCGGCGGCTCGGTGGGGTCCGGCGGCCTGGGGCGGCCGTGGGCGACGTCGCAGAACGAGCAGCGCCGCGTGCACACCTCGCCCAGGATCATGAAGGTGGCCGTGCCGTGGCTGAAGCACTCGTGGATGTTCGGGCACGAGGCTTCCTCGCAGACCGTCACCAGGCGGTTCTCGCGCAGCCGCGACTTGAGCCTGGCCACGGCGTTGCCCGAGGGGATGCGCACGCGGATCCACGCGGGCTTGCGCAGCGGTGCGGACGGCGCCTGGAACCGTACCGGGCTGGAGCCGATCTTGTCCTGGCCGGTGTGCTTGTCGCCGACCACGAGCAACGGGATGGACTTGGCGGGCGTGGCGTCGGGCATACCGTCAGGCGGCGGTGGCGGAAAGCAGCGGTTCGGGGAGGCCCGGCTCGGGCCGAGGTTCCAGACCGAGCTGGCGCGAGAGCGCCGCGACCAGCGGCGGCTTGACTGCGGCCAGGTCGCCCGGGCCGCCCAAGTCTACCACCGTGGTCACCGCCAGCCCGCGGAACCCGCAGGGATTGATTCGGGCATACGGCGACACGTCCATGGCGATGTTGAAAGCCAACCCGTGGAAGCTGCAGCCGCGCCGCACGCGCAGTCCCAGCGCCATGACCTTGGCCTCGCCGACGTAGACGCCCGGCGCACCTTCCCGGCGTGCACCCTGGATGCCGTAGCCGGCCAGCACCTCGATCACCGCCTGTTCGATGCGCTGCACCAGTTCGCGCACGCCCAGCCGGATCCGGCGCAGGTCCACCATCGGGTAGGCCACGATCTGGCCGGGGCCGTGGTAGGTGATCTGGCCGCCGCGATCCACCGGCACCACCGGGATCGGACCGGCGTCGAGCAGGTGCTCCCAGCGTCCGGCCTGGCCGAGCGTGAACACCGGCTCGTGCTCGACCAGCCACAGCTCGTCGGGGGTGTCGGGCCCGCGACCATCGGTGAAGGCCTGCATGGCGTGCCAGACCGGCTCGTAGGGCTGTCGGCCCAGATCGCGCACGCACCAGGCGCGGATCGGGTTCACAGCGTCCACCGCACTTCCGGCAAGGCGCGCAATGCCCCGTAGACGGCCTGGTAGTCCTCGCGCGAGGCGGCGTCGAAGCGGATCGTCACCGACACGTAGTTGCCGGCGCGAGAGGCCCGCGTGCTCAGCGAGTCGCGATGGACAGTCAGGCCCAGTGCCTCGATCGTGTCCGGGACGAGTTGCTCCAGGCCTTCGCCGGAGGCACCCATGGCGCTGACCTCGAAGGTTCCCGGAAACGTGAATCCTGTGGCGGCTGCCATGGCGGCATTATCGGGGCTCGGGCGCGCGAACCCAAGACGCCCGCGCACTCGCGGCGGCGGGGCGGCGGCGGTGCGCCACGGCACGGGCATGGGCCGAAGTCCTCAGTCGCTCTCCCACCACATCCAGAAGCCGTCGACCAGGCGGCCGAAGAAGCCCGCCTCCGGCGCTTCGGCCAGCGCCACCAGCGGCGCACTGGCCACCGGCTCGCCCCCCAGCGTCAGGTTCACGCTGCCGACCCGCGCGCCCTTGGCGACCGGCGCAACCAGCTGCCTGGGCAGATCCATGCTCGCCTGCAGCGCCTGGTAGCGTCCGCGCGGGATGGTCACCACCAGCGGCTCGGCGACACCCAGCGGCAGCGTGTCGAGCTCGCTCTTCCAGATCGGCGGCGCGGCGACCTCGGTACCGGCGGCGTAGACGGTATGGGATTCGAAGAAGCGGAAGCCGTAGTTGAGCAGCGACAGCGCCTCCTGGGCACGGATCTTCTCGCTGGCCGCGCCCATGACCACGGCGATCAGACGCATGTCGTCGCGAACCGCCGAAGCCGCCAGGCAGTAGCCGGCGCCCTCGGTGTGACCGGTCTTGATCCCGTCCACGCCGGCCTCGCGCCACAGCAGCGAATTGCGGTTGTGCTGGGTGATGCCGTTGAAGGTGAACTCCCGGACCGCGTACCACTCGTAGGCCTCCGGATGCTGCGCGATCAGCGCGTGCGAGAGCAGCGCCATGTCCCGGGCCGTCGTGTAGTGCTCCGGATCGGGCAGACCGTCGGCGTTGACGAAGTGGGTGTCGGTCATGCCCAGTTTGGCGGCAGCGGCGTTCATCATCTGCGCGAACGCATCCTCGCTGCCGGCAACCTGCTCGGCCAGCGCCACGGTGGCGTCATTGCCCGACTGCACGATCAGCCCCATCAGCAGGTCGCTGACCGTGACCTGCTTGCCGACCTCCACAAACATCTTCGAGCCGCCGGTGCGCCAGGCCTTCTCGCTGATGGTCACCGGCGTATCCAGGCCCAGGCGACCGGCATCGATCTCCTCGAAGACGATGAGCGAGGTCATCATCTTGGTCAGGCTGGCCGGCTCGACCCGGGCCGAGGCATCGCGCTCGGCCAGGACGCGGCCGGTGGCGAAGTCCATGAGCACGTAACTCCTGGCCGAAAGCTGCGGCGCATCCGGGATCGGCGTGGCCGCGGCCGGCGGCGGCACCGGTGCGGGCGAGGGTGCGGGCGACTGGGCGAAGGCGGCGGCGGCCAGGCCCAGGCCCAGCAGCGCGGCGAGTAGGCGGGATGTCGACATCGTGTCGGGTAACTCCTGCGGTGCGTGAATGGACTGGCGCGATCGGATCGGGGTACCGGTGCGCCCGGAACGGGGCGGCGGATCCTTACTCGGTGACCAGCGTCGGCTCGCCGAAGCCGGCCGCGCGCACGCGCTCGGCGCTGTCGACGGCCTCGGCGGCCTGCGCGTAGGGGCCGATCCGGACCCGCCAGAACCGGCGGTCCCCGACCGCGGCATCGAGGACGCGGACCTCCGTATCGAGGCTGCGGCGCAGGCGACGGGCCAGGTCCTCGGCGTTCCCGCGTTCGGAGAAGCTGCCGACCTGGACCCATGCGTGGACGCTGCCCTGCCCGACTGCGACCGCTGGCGGCGGCGCCGGTTCCGGGTCGACCGGATCCAATGCCTGGACCTCGACCAGGGCGGTGCCCTTGCGGTCCACGCCGAGCTTGACGGCGGCCGCGTAGGACAGGTCGATCAGGCGGTCGCCATGGAACGGGCCGCGGTCATTGACACGGACCACCACGCTGCGACCGTTCTCCAGGTTGGTCACGCGCGCGTAGGTCGGCAGCGGCAGGGTCTTGTGCGCGGCCGTGAACCGGGCCAGGTCATAGGGCTCGAAACTCGAGGTCGGGCGGCCGTGGAACTTGGTGCCGTACCAGGAGGCGATGCCGCGCTCGCGGTAACCCTTGGCGCTGGCCATCACCCGGTAGGACTTGCCCAGCACCGTGTAGGGCGAGCGGTTTCCGTAGCGTGCCGGCGGCTCGGCGCGCGGCACCGGCTCGGGGATCGAATCCACGTCGGGCAGCTCGGTCGGCGCGCCGTCGCGGATGTGGGGAGCATACAGCCCGCCGCCGGATTCGGACCCGGTCGCCGGCGCGCTCGCGGCGCGCTCCGCCGGCGGGGCCGCGCGCCGGGGGGCGCCCGTGCAGCCGACCAGCAGGCCCAGCGCAAGCAGGCAGGCCAGCCGGATCATGGTGCCGGTACGCCGACGCCTTCGTGGCCGAGCGCCTGCGCCAGCTGGTACACCGCCAGCGAATACAGTGGCGAGCGGTTGTAGCGCGAGATCACGTAGAAGTTGCCGAACGTGATCCAGTACTCCGGGCCGCCCCGCCCTTCCAGCGTGAGCAACGTGGCGGGCAGGTTCCTGCCGATCGCATAGCGCGGCCGATAGCCCTTGGCGGCGAGCTCGGGCAGGTCCATGAGCGCCTCCAGCGTCTCCGGGACGAACGGCTCGGCATCGACTGCACGCTGCGCCGGGATCGCCACCGGGGCGTCGGCCTCCCAGCCGTGGGCGACGAAATAGTTGGCGATGGAGGCGAAGATGTCGGCGCGGCTGTTCCACAGATCGCGACGACCGTCGCCATCGCCGTCCACGGCGTAGGCGCGGTAGCTCGAAGGGATGAACTGGCCCCAGCCCATGGCCCCGGCGTAGCTGCCCGAAACTTCCAGCGGATCGAGTCCCTCCTCCTGTGCCAGCGCGAACAGGTGGCCCAGCTCGGCGCGGAAGAAGTCGGCGCGGCGCGGATAGTAGAAGCCCAGCGTATAGAGCGCGTCGATCACGCGGTAGCTGCCGGTGATGCGCCCGTAGTTGGTTTCCACGCCGATGATGGCCACGATCAGCTCGGCCGGCACACCGGTGCGTTCCTGCACCGCCTGCAACTGCGCCCTGTGCTGGGCCAGGAAGGCGCGGCCGCCTTCGATGCGCGCAGCGTTCAGGAAGATCGGCCGGTAGGCGTGCCAGGGCTTGGCCTCGGCCGGACGGGTGATGGCATCGATGATGCTCTGCCGGTACACGGCCTGGCCCAGCAGCGCGCCCACGCGCCCGGCCTCGATCCCGTGCTCGGCGGCCACCTCCTGCGCGAACTGCGCCGGATCGGCCACCGGATCGGGCCGGGCGGCGTGCGCGCCCGCAGTGACCAGGCCCAGCAGCAGCACACGAGCTGTGAACGACATCGACATCCTCGCTTCCTGGATCGGCGGCATCTTACAACGGCGCCACCGGCCTCAGGCACCCATGAAGCGGCGGTGCACGTGCACGCTCATGACGATGCCGAATCCCGCCAGCAGGCTCACCGCCGAGGTGCCGCCGAAACTGAGCAGCGGCATCGGCACCCCGACCACGGGCAGCAGGCCGGCGACCATGCCGCCGTTGACCAGCACGTAAATCAGGAACGTCAAGGCCAGCGCGCCGGCCAGCAGCCGCGCGTAGCTGTCGCGCGACTGCGCGGCGATCCACAGCGCGCGACCGACGATGAACAGGTACAGCGACAGCAGGGCCAGCACACCGATCAGCCCGAATTCCTCGGCGAACACGGCGAAGATGAAATCGGTGGTCTGCTCGGGCAGGAAATCCAGCCGCGACTGGGTGCCGGCGCCCCAGCCCTTGCCGAACAGTCCGCCCGACCCCACCGCGATCTTGGACTGGATGATGTTCCAGCCTGCGCCGAGCGGGTCGCTGTCCGGCGCCAGGAACGTGCGCAGGCGCGCGCGCTGGTATTCGTGCATCAGCCCGACCGCCAACGGCGCGATCGCTGCGGCGGCTCCCGCCAGCAGGGCGATGCGCCACCAGGCGATGCCGGCCAGGAACACCACGAAACACCCGCTGGCGGCGACCAGCAGCGCGGTGCCCAAATCGGGCTGGATCGTGATCAGCGCCGTGGGTACGGCCACCAGCACGGCGGCGCCGCCCAGCGCGAGCCAGGACGGCGGCAGGGCCCGGCGCTGCAACCACCAGGCCACCATCATCGGAAGCGTGAGCTTGAGCAGCTCGGCCGGCTGCAGGTAGACCACGCCCAGGTTCAGCCAGGAACGGGCGTTGCGGCCGGAGCCGACCAGCGGCACCAGCATCAGCAGCAGCAGGCTTGCGGCGAACAGCGTCGGCGTCCACAGGCGCAGCTGCGCCGGCGGGATCCGCGAGAGCACCCACAGCGCGACGAAGCCCACGCCCAGGCGCGCGGCCTGCGACATCACGACCCGATCGTTCCCGCCCGAGGCGCTGTAGAGCGTGATCAACCCGACCGCGACCGCCAGCATCAGTGCAATCAGCAGCGGCAGGTCGACGCGGAACTGCAGCCAGCGTTCCAGGCCGCGCCGGGGCAGCGCCGCCACGTTCACTGCGCGCCCTCCGCGACCAGCTCTCCGCGCGGCTCGCGCAGGATCCAGGCATCCAGGATGCGGCGCGCGATCGGTGCGGCTGCGCGCGAGCCCGATCCGCCGTGCTCCACGATCACCGCCAGGGCGATCTGCGGATCCTCGGCCGGGGCGAAGGCCACGAACAGGGCCGTGTTCCGCAGGTGAAACGGCAGATCGTTGACGTCGAGCGCCGCCGTGCCGGTCCGGGACACGCGCTGCGCGGTCCCGGTCTTGCCGGCGATCCGGTAGGGGGAATCGGCTGCCGAAGCGCGCGCGGTTCCGGTGGGGCCGTGCATCACCGCGACGAGGCCCTCGCGGACCGCGGCCACGTGCGCGGCATTGGCGACCACGCGCTGCGGCGGTGCGGCCGGGACGAACCGCTGCCGCTCGCCGCCCAGGCCCGGCTCGGTGACGCGCACCAGGTGCAGCGGATGACGCATGCCGTCGGCTGCCAGGATCGACATCGCCTGCACCAGCTGCAGCGGCGTGGTCACCCAGTAGCCCTGGCCGATGCCGGCGATCACGGTTTCGCCCGTGTACCAGGGCTCGTTGCGCATTCCGCGCTTCCATTCGGGCGTCGGCAGCACCCCGCCGGCCTCGCCCTCCAGGTCGATGCCGGTGGGCGCCCCGAAGCCCAGCCCGGCCAGGTAGCCGCTGAGCCGGCCGATGCCCAGCTCCACAGCCAGACCGTAGAAGTAGGTGTTGACCGACTGCGCCAGGGCCTCGCGCAGGTCGACCCGGCCGTGGCCGCCGGCCCGCCAGTCGCGATATTCGCGGCTGCTGTTGGGCAGTCGATAGGCGCCGGTGGACAGCACCGTCGTCTCGGGCCTGCGCACGCCCAGCTCCAGGCCGGCCAGGCCCACGAACGGTTTCAGCGTCGACCCGGGTTCGTAGCCGCCCGACAGCGCGCGGTTGAACAGCGGCCGCCCCGGCGAGCCGATCAATTCAGCATAGTCGGCATGGCTGATGCCGGTCACGAACACATTGGGGTCGAACTGCGGCAGGCTGACCATGGCCAGCACCTCGCCGGTCCGCGGGTCCACTGCCACCGCGGCGCCGGGCTGGCCCTCGAAGGCTGCGACTGCGGCCGCCTGCAGGTCGGCGTCGATGGTCAGGTACAGATTGGTGCCGGGCTGGGCCGGCGACCGCTCCAGAACGCGCAGCATGCGTCCTTCGGCGTTGGTCTCCACCTGCTGGTGCCCGACCGCGCCGTGCAGCTGCGTCTCGTAGTGGCGCTCGATCCCGGACTTGCCGACCTGGGTGGTGCCCGCGTACTGGATCGCATCCAGCGCCTGCACGTCCGCGGCATCGATGCGGCCCACGTAGCCGACCACGTGCGAGAACAGCTCGCCGTAGGGATAACGCCGGGTCAGGTACGGCACCACGTCGACGCCCGGAAAGCGATACCGGTTGACCGCGAAGGTCGCGACCTGCGTCTCGCTCAGGCGCAACTTCAGCGGCACGGCCTGGAACGCGCGCTTGCTGCGGCGCAGCTCGTGGAAACGCTCCAGTTCCTCCTCGGAGATCGGCAGCAGCGCCGACAGCCGCTGCAGCGTGGCGGCGAGGTCCTCGATCTGCTCGGAGACCAGTTCCAGCCGGTAGGCGGGCATGTTGTCCGCCAGCAGCCGCCCGTTGCGATCGTAGATCAGCCCGCGCGCCGGCACGATCGGCTGCAGCTTGACGCGATTGGCTTCCGAACGGGTCCTGAGCTCGGCGAAGCTCTCCACCTGCAGGTACCAGTAGCGCACACCGAGCACGGCGATTCCGACCACCGCCACCAGCAATCCCAGCAGGGCCCGGCGCCGGAACAGGGCCGCTTCGGAACGGCTGTCGCGCAGGAACTGGCGGGGCCGGCGCTTCACTGGGAGCGCTCGCGCAGCTTCAGCCGCAGCTCGTCGAGCAGCAGGAACAGCCATGGCCACAGCGCCGTCCCCACCAGCGGCGAATACCAGAACTGGATCGGCGGGGCGCCTTCACCCGAGAACCCGCGGATCATCATCACCACGATGCGGTCGTTGAGCAGCAGGGCCAGCACCGCCAGGGCCTGCTGCCACAGTGGAAAGAACCGGATGCGGGCCCGGAAGCGCAGCGTGATGAAGGCCAGCACGGTCAGGCGCAGCGCCTGCTCGCCCAGCAAAGTGCCGTAGACCAGATCGCCGAGCAGGCCGAGCGCGAAGGCCACGCCCAGGCCGGCGCGCTCGGGCGCTTCCAGCAGCCAGTAGCACAGCACCAGGGCCAGCCAGTACGGCTTGAAGCCGACGATGGCGTCCGGGAACGGCATCAGGCCCAGCAGCAGCGCGACCGCGATGCTGGCCGGGAACAGGCCAGGACGGAAACGCAGCCGGGTCATTGTGTCGGCTCCGGCGCCGGCGCACCCGCCTCGGCGGCTTGCGGCGGCGGCTGGTTGCGCAGCAGCAGCACCTGGCCGCTGCGGTCCAGCGCCGCGGCGGGAACCACCTCGGCGACCAGGAACAGGCCGGTCTCGTCCGGGTCGATGGCCTCGATGCGACCGACCCGGAAACCGGCGGGGAAGATGCCCCCCAGCCCCGAGGTGACCAGCTCGTCGCCGACCCGCAGGTCGGCGCTGGGCGGGATGTTGGGCAGCCGCAGGCGGTCGGTCGCTCCGGTTCCGTAGGCGATTGCGCGCACGCCCGAGCGTATGCCCTGCACCGGAACCGCGTGATTGGGGTCGGAGATCAGCATGGCGGTGGAGTTGACCAGCGAGACCTCGATCACCTGGCCGATGACACCACCGGCATCGATGATCGCCAGTCCCTCGCTGACCCCGTCGCGGCTGCCCACATCGAGCAGCAGGCGGTGCCGGAACGGATCCAGGTCGATGTCCTTCGGGGTGGCCAACTGCACGCTCAGGTTGGGCGCCTGCGCGGCGCCGAGCAGTTCGCGCAGCCGCTGGTTCTCGCGCTGCACCGCCTCCAAACGGTGCAGCCGCGCGTTGGCGAGGAGCAGTTCCTGCGAAATCACCGAGTTGTGCTCGACCAGCTGGCGTCGGCTCCCGAAGTCCTCCACCAGCGTGCGTCCGACTCGCCCGGGAACCGCGGCAAGCCAGTACAGCGGTTCCGAAGCGGTCGAGCCCCAGCCCCGGATGCGGTCCAGGTGCCCGCCGCGATGGTCGGCGATCATCAGGAACAGGCTGGCGGCCAGGTAGGCGATCAGGCGAAGGGTGCCGGCTCCGCCTTCGGCGAAGAGGCTCGTGCTGGCGCTGCCGGAAACTGCCACTTCAGTACTGCGTGCTGGCTGTGGGCGGTCCTGGTCGCTGCCGGCAGCCGCGCTGGGTCATCGCGTCGGCGCCGGCCTCATTCGGAGGCGAAGAAATCGTTGCCGTGCATGTCGACCAGCTCCAGCGCGCGTCCGCCGCCGCGGGCAACGCAGGTCAGCGGATCGTCGGCGACGTGCACGTGCAGGCCGGTCTCCTCGGACAGCAGTTTATCCAGATCCCGCAGCAGTGCGCCGCCGCCGGTGAGCACGATGCCGCGCTCGGCCACGTCCGCGCACAGCTCCGGCGGGGTCTGCTCGAGCGCCGCGCGCACCGCCGAGACGATGCCCGAGAGCGGCTCGTGCAGCGCCTCGAGCACCTCGTTGGAGTTGATCGTGAAATTGCGCGGAACGCCCTCGGCGAGGTTGCGGCCGGACACCTCGATCTCCTTGACGTCCTGCTGCGGGAAGGCACAGCCGATGTCGATCTTGATGCGCTCGGCGGTGGTCTCGCCGATCAGGGTGCCGTGGTTGCGACGGACGTAGTTGATGATGGCCTCGTCGAAGCGGTCGCCGCCGATGCGCACCGACTGCGAATAGACGATGCCGTTGAGCGAGATCACCGCGACCTCGGAGGTGCCGCCGCCCACGTCCAGGACCATTGCGCCGCGGGCCTCGTGGATCGGAATGCCGGCGCCGATCGCCGCGGCCATCGGCTCCTCGATCAGGAACACGTCGCGGGCGCCGGCTTCCTCGGCCGACTCCTTGATCGCTCGCCGTTCCACCTGGGTGGAGCCGCACGGCACGCAGATCAGCACCCGCGGGCTGGGCCGCAGGAAGCGGGCGCGGTGCACCTTGCGGATGAAGTGCTTGAGCATCTCCTCGGTGGTGGTGAAGTCGGCGATGACGCCGTCCTTCAGCGGCCGGATGGTGATGATGTTGCCGGGCGTACGACCGAGCATGCGCTTGGCCTCGCTGCCGACCGCCGCAACCGACTTGGCCGTGCCCGCGCCGCGGTCCTGCCGGATCGCGACCACCGAGGGCTCGTTGAGGACGATCCCCTGTCCGCGCACGTAGATCAGGGTATTTGCGGTACCAAGGTCGATCGACAGATCGTTCGAGAAAAGGCCGCGCAGGCTCTTGAACATCAGGACTTCCGGGGGCAGGTGCGGAAAAGCGCGCTAGCGTAGCAAGGGCGCAGTGCGAGCGCCAAGCAGTGGCCGGGGGGCGTTAGTCCGGCGTTAACCCCGACACCCCGATCGCGCCCACGGACCCACCAGCGGCTGCCCCAGCCCGCCGCAGGCGTTACCATTGCGCGGTTTGCCGCAGCTCCCTGCGGCGCCACAGGACACCCCGGACGATGGCAGCCCTGATCTGCGGCTCGCTGGCCTACGACACCATCATGGTGTTCCAGGACCAGTTCAAGAACCACATCCTGCCCGACAAGGTCCACATCCTGAACGTGGCCTTCCTGGTGCCGCGGATGCGGCGCGAGTTCGGCGGCTGCGCCGGCAACATCGCCTACAACCTCAAGCTGCTGGGCGGCGAGCCCATACCCATGGCCACCGTGGGCCAGGATTTCGGCCCCTACCGGGAGTATTTTCAGGACATCGGGATCCGGCTGGACCATGTCCGCGAGATCCCCGATCTGTACACGGCCCAGGCCTTCATCACCACAGATCTGGACGACAACCAGATCACCGCGTTCCACCCCGGCGCGATGATGCGCTCGCACGAGAATCACGTGCGCGAGGTGGACGGAGTCGAGTTCGGCATCGTCAGCCCGGACGGCCGCGAGGCCATGCTGCAGAACGCAGCCGAGTTCGCCGAACTGGGCATTCCGTTCATCTTCGACCCGGGTCAGGCCATGCCGCTGTTCAGTGGCGAGGAGTTCCGGACCTTCATCGAGCAGGCAACCTACGTCACGGTCAACGACTACGAGTCCAGCCTGCTGCGCGAGCGCACCGGCTGGAGCCCGAGGCAGATCGCCGAGCGCGTCCAGGCCTACATCGTCACCCGCGGCCCGAAGGGTTCGCTGATCCACACGCGCAAGGGCGAGCTGGAGATTCCCGCTGCCAGCGCCGTGCGCGTGGTCGATCCCACCGGTTGCGGCGACGCCTACCGCGCCGGCCTGATCTTCGGTTTCGAGCGCGACATGGACCTGCCCACGGTCGGCCGCGTCGCCTCGCTGATGGGCGCGTTGAAGATCGAACACCACGGCACCCAGAACCAGCGCTTCGATTACGAGGGATTCGCCGAGCAGTTCCGGCAGCAGTTCGGCTACGCGCTGCGCTGAGGCGCGCCGCCCGTAGGTCGGCACTACCGTGCCGACGCGCACACCCCCGACCGCAGCCACGGCCCGCCCACACACCGCCCGTAGGTCGGCACTACTGTGCCGACGCGCACGGCCCCGCATTCGTCGGCACGGTAGTGCCGACCTACGGATGCAACGCACGGCCCAGCATTCGTCGGCACGGTAGTGCGCCGTACACACCGCCAAAAGGAAAGGCCGACCCCTTGCGGGATCGGCCTTTGCGTGTAGGACCCTGGCGATGACCTACTCTTGCATGGCTACTGCCACACTACCATCGGCGCGGCTGCGTTTCACTTCCGAGTTCGGGATGGGGTCGGGTGGTGC
>DASRZM010000096.1:0-19634 GCA_035686365.1 Lysobacteraceae bacterium
CGCACGAAGTCCCCGAACCGGTAGCCGCCGGCGCTGTAGACCATGGTGTTGGTCTGGTAGCCCACCGGCGTGGCGAAGCTGGTGGAGGCGGCAAACATCACCGCGATCAGGAACGGCTTGGGATCCACCCCCAGCCCCAGCGCGGTGGAGATCGCGATCGGCGCCAGCAGCACGGCCGCCGCGTTGTTGCTCATCGCCTCGGTCAGCAAAGCGGTGACCAGGTACAGCACCGCCAGCGCCAGCACCGGTTGGTTGCCGAACAGCTCCAGCGCGGCCTGCGCCAGCGCCGCCGCGGCGCCGGACTTGGACAGCGCGATGCCCAGCGGCAGCAGCCCGGCCAGCAGCAGGATCACGCGCCAGTCGATGGCCTCGTAGGCGTCCTCCGGGTCCAGGCAGCGGGTCAGCAGCAGCGCGGCGCAACCGGCGATCGCGCTGGCTACGATCGGCAGCCAGCCCAGCGCCGCGGTCCCGACCACGGCGGCTAGGATCGCCAGCGACAGCACGGCGCGCCGGCTCGAGAGCTGCGGCGCCTCCTTCTCGCTGAGCACCACCAGCGCCGGGTTGCGACGCAGCTGCGGCAGCGCCGACTCGGGCACGCGCATCATCAGGATGTCGCCCACGTCCAGCGGCACGCGCT
Organism: Lysobacteraceae bacterium; assembly: GCA_035686365.1. Classification (GTDB taxonomy): domain Bacteria; phylum Pseudomonadota; class Gammaproteobacteria; order Xanthomonadales; family Xanthomonadaceae; genus DASRZM01. The sequence goes on from DASRZM010000096.1 coordinate 638, forward strand.
TGAGCTGGCGACGCACCACGTGCCCGCGGCGGTGGATCGCCAGCACGGTGGCGCCGTACTGCCAGTGGAAATCGAGCGAGGCCAGGGTGTGCCCGGCAAGGCGGGATCCGGGCGCGATCATCGCCTCGACCAGGATCTGGTCGGACTCCGCCGTCTCCTCCGGTGCGGCCTCGCGCGCGAACTCCGGCTCGACCTGGAGCCGGGCCCGGTCCTTGAGCTCGGACAGCTGCGCCCACTCCCCGCGCACCAGCAGCACGTCGCCGGGCTCGAGCAGCTGCGCCCGCGGCGACCAGATCTTCTGCCCGCGGCGCAGCAGCTCCAGCACGTAGACCCCGTACTGGTCCGCCAGCTTGGCTTCGGCCACGGATTTGCCGACCAGCCGCGAGTCCTCGGTGACCACCAGCTCGGTGACGTACTTGCCCAGCGAGTAGTCCTCGGAGGGGTCCACCGCGTGCCGGTCCGGCAGCAGGTAGCGGCCCACGGCCATCACGTAGACGAAGCCGAAGCCGGCCATCACCATGCCCAGCTGCGCGAACTCGAACAGCGTGAAGCCGGGCTGTCCCATGTCGTGCGCCACCGAGTTCACCAGCAGGTTGGTGGAGGTCCCGATCAGCGTGCACGCGCCGCCCATCTGGGCCGCGTAGGACATCGGGATCAGCACGCGCGAGGCCGGGGCCTTGTTGGCCGCCGCCGCCGCCAGCACCAGCGGCAGGAACACCGCCACCGCCGCGGTGTTGTTGACGAAGGCCGAGACGAAGCCGATCACCAGCATCACCAGCAGGGTGAACAGCCAGGGGATGCGCACGCGCGCCAGCAGCCGGCCCAGTGCGGCCAGCAGGCCGCTGCGCTGGATGCCCGCGCTGAGCACGAACATCGCGGCCACGGTGATGGTGGCCGGGCTGGAGAAACCCGAGAGCGCCTCCTGGACGTTGACCAGCCCGATCACCACCAGCAGCGCCAGCACGCTCAGCGCCACCACGTCCATCGGCAGCTTCTCGGTCGCGAACAGCAGCACCGCCACCACCAGGATGGCGATGACCACCCAGGCTTCGGTGATCATCGGGTGCGCTCCTGCTGTCGCGGTGACAGGTCCTCGCCGTAGCGCAGCGGACCGGGGGCGGCGCGCGGCAGGTGCAGGGCGCCCAGTGCGGGCTGCACCGCCTCCGGCTCCACGCGCCGGATCGCCACGCGCAGGTCGAACCAGGCCGCCTGCCCGGTGACCGGGTCGGCGTTGGCGTAGGCCGAGCGCGGCAGGCGGTCGGAGATCAGGTGATTGAGCAGGAAGCCGCGGCGTGCCTCGGGCGCATCGGCCGCCAGGCCCCAGGCACCGGCACGCTTGCCGATCGCATTCCAGGTCCACACCGTGTCCGGCTGCACGTTGGCCGCCAGCTTCGCCTGCACCACGATGCTGCCGGTGTGCGATGCCACCTCGACGAAATCGTCCTCGCCGATGCCGTGGCGCGCGGCCGTGTCCGGGTGCAGGTACAGCCAGTTGCGGGTGGCGATCTGCCGCAGCCAGGCGTTCTGCGAGCCCCAGGCGTGGTACATGAACATCGGCCGCTGGGTGATGGCGTGCAGGGGCCACTGCCCGGCCCCGGTCTCGGCCTGCTCCAGTGGTGGGTACCAGATCGGAAGCGGGTCGAAATAGCGTTCGACGCGCTCGCGCTCATGCGCCGGCGGCTGCGCGGCGCCATGACCCTGCGCCGCCAGCCGGAAGCGCTGCAGGGTCTCGGAGTACAGCTGCAGCACGATCGGTTCGGCGCTGCCGACGAAGCCCATCTCGCGGGCCCAGCGCAGGTAGCCGGCGTTGGCCATCTTGTAGTACCGCGCGGTTTCTGGGATCTCGCCGCGCCAGTGACAGTCGTGCGCCAGGTAGCGTTCGATCTGGTCCGGATTGGGCGCGCCGCGCCCGTGCGCATCGCCGTGGCCGCGCCAGCCCGCCAGCAGGCCGATGCCCGGCGCGCGCTCGTGCCGCACCATGTAGTCGGCGAAGTCGCGATAGGTGGGCGTGCCGTCGGCCTCGGCCATGCCCGGCAGGCCTAGTCGCGCGCCCAGGTCCAGCAGCACCGACTGGAACGGCCGCACGTCGCGCTGCGGGTCTTCGGCGCGCGGATCCATCACCGGATGACGGATGGCGTCGGCGGCGCCGTCGGCGTCGGAGATCGGCCGGTCCAGCAGGCTGATGCAGTCGTGGCGCTCCAGGTAGGTGGTGTCGGGCAGCACCAGGTCCGCGTAGGCCACCATCTCCGAGGCGTAGGCGTCGCAGTAGATGATGTGCGGGATGCGGTACTCGCCGGTGACCGGATCGGTGTCGGTGAGCCACTGCATGGTGCGCGTGGTGTTCATCGCCGAGTTCCAGCTCATGTTGGCCATGAACAGCAGCAGCGTGTCGATCCGGTACGGGTCGCCCGCCCAGGCGTTGCGGATCACCGTGTGCAGCATCCCGTGCGCGGCCAGCGGGTAGGCCCACGAATAGGCGTGGTCGATCCGCTGCGGGCGGCCGTCGGCGTCCACCAGCAGGTCCTCGGGGGCGTGGACGAAGCCCAGCGGCGGCGCGTCCAGGCTGCCGTCGTCGCGGCGCCGGCGGCCGGGCCGGTTCGGCGGCGGCACCGGTTTCGGATACGGGGGCTGGAAGCGGAAGCCGCCGGGCGTGTCGATGCTGCCCAGCAGCAACTGCAGCAGGTGCAGCGCGCGACACGTATGGAAGCCGTTGGAGTGCGCGCTGATGCCGCGCATCGCGTGGAAGGCGACCGGGCGTCCGAGCATGTCCGCGTGCTCGCGGCCGTGGCAGTCGGTCCACGGCTGCGGCAGCCGCACCGGCGCGTCGAAAGCCGCGGCCGCCAGTTCGCGGGCGAGCCGGCGGATCGTTTCGGCCGGCACGCCGCAGCGCTGCGCCACCGCTTCGGGCGCGTACTGCCGGTCCAGGTAACGCTCGGCCAGCAGGTGGAAGACCGGCACGGCCGCGCGGCCGTCGGCCAGCCGGTACTCGCCCACCACCGCCGGGGCGATGCCGGTGCCGTCGGCCGGCACGGCGGCGCCGTCGGCCCAGCACAGCGGCCGGCCTTCGCTGTCGCGCGCGAACAGGCCGTCATCGGGGGCGCCCGGGTCGCGGATCACCAGCCGATGGGCGTCGGTGTAGCGCACCAGGTAATCCAGGTCGATGCGGTCGTTGCGCAGCAGCTCGTGGGCCAGGGCGAAGGCCAGCAGCCCGTCGGTGCCCGGCCGGATGCCGATCCACTCGTCGGCGATGGCCCCGTAGCCGGTGCGCACCGGATTCACGACCACGATCTTGGCGCCGCGCTGCTTGAGCTGGCCCAGGCCGAGCTTGATCGGGTTGGAGTCGTGGTCCTCGGCCACGCCCCAGAGCATCAGGTAGCGGGTGTGCGCCCAGTCCGGCTCGCCGAACTCCCAGAAGCTGCCGCCGATCGAGTACAGGCCGGCGGCGGCCATGTTCACCGAGCAGAAGCCGCCGTGCGCGGCATAGTTGACGGTGCCGAACTGCTGCGCCCACCAGCCGGTGAGCGCCTGCGACTGGTCGCGGCCGGTGAAGAAGGCCAGCTGGTCCGGATCCTGGCTGCGGATGCGCCCGAGCCAGCCGGTGGCGATCGCCAGCGCCTGCTCCCATTCGATCTCGCGGAACTCGCCCTTGCCACGCTCGCCGGTGCGCAGCAGCGGCTTGCGCAGCCGCGCCGGCGAGTAGTGCTGCATGATGCCGGCCGCGCCCTTCGCGCACAGCACACCCCGGTTGACCGGGTGCGCCGGGTTGCCCTCGATGTAACGGATGCGCCCGCCGCGGATGTGCACGCGGATGCCGCAGCGGCAGGCGCACATGTAGCAGGTGGTCGTGGCCACGCGCTCGGCCACCGGCGCGGACAGCGGGAGCTGCGGCTGCTTCATCGGGGCCTATTGTGACCAAATCCGCGGCGGCTGCGGCGCTCACCTGCCCGCACTGCCCCGGAACCCGCGCCCGTGCTACCTTTCGGCGCGTTTTACCGACCCGGACCTCGATCATGCCGATGCGCCTGTTGACGCTGCTGCTTGCCGGCTCGCTCGCCGGCTCGCTCGCCAGCCCCGTGCTCGCCGGCGAGCGCGGCCAGTTCCGCATCGGTGCCGGGCCTGCAGAAGAGCTCGACGACGAGTGGAGCCACGTGGTGCAGGTGAGCTGGCTGACCGCCAGCCGGCATCCGTGGGAGTTCGGGCTGGGCTACATCGGCCAGCGCGATCCGGACGGGCGCGCGCAGGTGCCCGACGCCTTCTACCTGTCGGTGAGCAAGCGCCTGACCTGGCGCGGCTGGTTCCTCAGCAGCGGCGTGGCCTGGGTCGACGAGGACAACGACGTACTCTCCGGCCACGGCCAGTTCCTGACCGGCATCGGCTACGAGTTCGGCCGCTGGGCGATCTCGGTGCGGCACCTGTCCAACGCCAGCACCGGCGGCCGCAACCGCGGCGAAACCTTTGCGCTGGTCGAGGTGGGGTTCTAGAAACCTCTGATCAAGTCCAGAGGTTCGCGCGCCATGGATGGCGCGCTCGCGGATCAAGCACGCAAGTGCTTGATCCGGCGGAGCCGAGTCCGGACATGTGCCGGACTCGGCGAGTCTGATCAAGTCCAGGATGGACTTGATCAGACCTTACCTGGTTGCCGCGCTAAGCTGCGCCGATGGCAGGACCCATGCACGTTTGGGGGATCAGCGAACCGGCGCTGCGCATGGGCGTGTTCGTGGCGATGCTGGTGGTGCTGGTCGTGCTCGAATGGCTGCGCCCCGGCCCCAATGCACCGCCGCAGCGGGGCCGGCGCTGGTTCGCCAACCTCGGCCTGGTCACGCTCGATACCCTGCTGGTGCGGCTGCTGCTGCCGGCCGGCGCCGTCGGTGTGGCGCTGTGGGTGCAATCGCGCGGCTGGGGCCTGTTCCATGCGCTGCAGTGGGCGGGCTGGATCGAGTTCACGCTCTCGCTGCTGCTGCTCGATGTGGCGATCTACTGGCAGCACCGGGTGTTCCATGTGCTGCCGTGGCTGTGGCGCTGGCACCGCGTGCACCATGGCGATGCCACGCTCGATGCCAGTACCGGCGTGCGCTTCCATCCGGGCGAGATCGTGCTGTCGCTGGGGATCAAGACGGCGCTGATCGCGCTGCTGGGGATCGGGGCGATGGCGGTGCTGGTGTTCGAGGTACTGCTGTCGAGCTTCTCGCTGTTCACCCACGCCAACGTGCGCCTGCCGCGGCGGCTGGAGCCGGCCGTTCGGGTGTTGCTGGTGACCCCGGAGATGCACGTGGTGCACCACTCCACGCTGGATGACGAACAGCGCTGCAACTACGGCTTCCACCTGAGCTGCTGGGACCGGCTGTTCGGCAGCTACCTGGACGCATCGCGGCAGGCGCCGCAACGGCTGGGCGTGGACGGCATCGACGGCGGCGATACCTGGCGCCTGGACCGGATGCTGATGGAGCCCTGGCAGCGGCGCTGAGGCGGGACATTTCCGGCCCGTGCAAGGCCCACGCGCGGCTGCGCCGCGCGACCCCTCCCCGGCCCTCCCCTTCGCTGCGCGAAAGGGAGGGGGATGGAGCGGCACCTTCGCTGCGCGATAGGGAGGGAGTTCGCCTGCTTGTCTCCTCCCCTTGCGCGGCGCAGCCGCGGAGGGGGAGGTCTCCAACTCTCCTCTCCTTGCGCGGCGCAGCCGCGGAGGGGGAGGTCTCCAACTCTCCTCCCCTTGCGCGGCGCAGCCGCGGAGGGGGAGGTCTCCAACTCTCCTCCCCTTGCGCGGCGCAGCCGCGGAGGGGGAGGTCGGGAGGGGGTAACGGGCGGAGCGCATCGTGCACGCGCGCGATGCCCGCATCAGGCGACCGCATCCAGCCACTGCAGCAGCTCCACCTGCTCGGGCAGCGGCGCCGGCAACGCGCGCAGGTCCTGGGCCAGCGGCGCCAGGTCGGCCGCGGTATCGACATCGCGCAGCGAGCACAGGCCGGCGACCCGACCCTGTACCGACAGCCGCTCGCGCAGCCGTCGTGCCGTGTCCGGCTGCGACCACGGCACCGACTCCCAGTCCGCAGGCGCCAGCGCGCGCCGCGCGCCGTACAGCCAGAATCCGCCGTCGGGGCACGGCCCGAGCACGAAGTCCTCGCGCTCGAGTGCGTCCAGCGCGGCGAGCAGGTCCGTCGCGGTCATCTGCGGGGCGTCGGCGCCGACGAACAGCCAGCGCGCATGTCGCTGCGCGAGCGCCTGCTCGACCCGCGCCAGCCGGGTACCCAGCGGGCCCGCACCCTGCACCAGGCACTCGAACTGCGGCCAGTGGCCGTCGGCGGCCGCCGCCTCGGCCACTGCCCACAGCGGATGCAGCCCCGGAGCACGGGCACAGGCCGCACGCGCGACCGCGGCCACGGCCGCCGCCGAAAGCTGGTGGAACCGCACCGCGGAGTTGCTGCCGATGCCGGCGGCCAGGCGGGTCTTGACCCGGCTCAGCGCCGGCGTCTTGACGAAGATCGCGACCGCCGCGCTCATCGCCGCCGCCGCGCCTGCGCCATCTGCCGCAGCGTCAGCAGCAGGTGCCGGGCGGTGGTGCGCAGCCAGCCATGCTCGGCATAGCGGCGTGCGCTGCTGTGCAGCGGCGCGCCCACCGGACGCACCGGTACGCCGGCGAAATGCGCATCCCACACCAGCAGGTGGTCCTCGCCGCGATCCACGGTTTCGTCGAACGGCCCGATGCGTTCGAACAGCGCCCGCGGCAGCACCAGGCCCTGGTCGCCGAACGGCAGCCCGAGCAGGTGCGAGCGCAGCCAGGCGCCGGCCTGGTTGATGCGCGTGGCCGCCGGCCCATCGACGAAGCGCAGTTCGAAATAGCCCAGCGCCGGAGGGCTGCGCGACACGAATCGGCGCAGGGCCGGCAGGGTATCGGGCACGAAGCGCGAATCGGCGTGCAGGAACCACAGCCAATGCCGCGTCGCCAGCCCGGCGCCATGGTTGAGCTGGCGCGCACGCCCGCGCGGCGCCGGGCTGACCAGGCAGTCGGGCGCATGCAATGGCGCGATCGCACCCAGTGCGGGGACCAGGATCCGTTCGCAGCCCGGCGGCAGCTCGCGCAGCTGCACCAGCAGGCCCTCGTGCGCGGTCTCGGCCGGACCGATCGGGACGATCACCGACAGCGCATCGAGCACGTCGGTGCCGGCGCGCGCGTCCGTGGTCACCGGTTCAGGCCAGCGTGCCGCCGCGGGAACCGCCGGCCCCGGCGGTGCAGCCGTAGCCATGCAAGCCCAGCGCGATCGGCCGGCTGGGGAGGGGCGAGGACGGTGTCCATGCGGTCTGGTTGGGAGACGCGCTGCAGTTCGGCGCCCAGGCAGATGCGGCTCAGCCGCGTCGCCAGTCATGATACCGCCCGACCCAGCGCAGCAGCCGCTCGGGCTTGTGGCGCTTGCGGCGCTCGCCGGCCACGTACTTGATCGACTCGGCAAAGGTCGGGTAGGCGAACACCGTCGCCAGCACCTTGTCGAGGCCGAGCTTGTGGCGCATTGCCAGCGCCAGCAGCGCGATCAGCTCGCCACCGTGCTCGGCGACCACGCTGGCGCCCAGGATCCGGTCCTTGCCCGGTGGCACCAGGACCTTGACGAATCCGGCCGTGGATTTCTCGGCAATGGCGCGGTCGAGCTCGGCCAGCTCGTAGCGCACCACTTCGAAGTCGATGCCCTGTTCCCTGGCCTCGCGTTCGGTCAGGCCGACCCGCGCCGCCTCCGGCTCGGTGTACACGCAGGCCGGAACCACGCGGTAGTCGGCACGGAACTTCCGGATCCCTCCGAACAGCGCGTTGACCGCGGCGTACCAGGCCTGGTGGGCGCCGGCATGGGTCAGCTGGAACGGGCCGGTGACGTCACCGGCGCACAGCACGTTCGGGAACTGCGTGCGCAGGAAGTCGTCGGTCTCCACGGTCCCGTCCTTGCGCAGGCGCAGACCCAGGTCATCCAGTCCGTAGCCTTCGACGTTGGGCACGCGGCCCACGGCGAGCAGCAGCTGGTCGAAGGCCAGGCGCTCGCTGGTCCCGTCGTGTTCGACTTCCAGCATGCAGGCCTCCGCGTCGCCGTGCGCGGCGATGGCGCGGGTACCGAATCGGAAACCCACGCCGTCGCCGGCCAGCGCGGCCTGCACCGCGTCGGACATGTCCGGGTCCTCGCGGTGCAGCAGCCGGGTGCCGCGGTCCACGATCGTCACGCGGCTGCCCAGCCGCGCGAACGCCTGCGCCAGCTCGCAGCCGATCGGCCCGCCGCCCAGCACCAGCAGGGTGCGCGGCAGCTCGCGCAGCGCCCAGATCGTGTCGGAGGTCACATGCGGCACCCGGTCGAGCCCGGGCAGCTCGGGGATGCGCGGCCGGCCGCCGGCGGCGATCACGATCGCGCGCGTGGACAACGTGCGCCCGTCGACCTCCACGGTCCACGGCGAGGTCAGTTTCGCCTCGGCCTTGATCACCTCCACGCCCAGGCCTTGGTAACGCTCGACCGAATCGTGCGGTTCGACCTGAGCGATGGCTTCGTGGACGTGCGCCATGGTGTGCGCGAAGTCCACGCCCCGGCGCTGCGCCTGCACACCGAACCGCCCGGCGCCGTCGACCTCGGCCGCCGCGCGCGCGGCCCGCAGCAGGGCCTTGGACGGTACGCAGCCGCGGTTGAGGCAGTCCCCGCCCATTTCGGCCTTCTCGATCAGCGTCACCTTGGCGCGCACGGTGGCGGCGATGTAGGCGGTGACCAGGCCGGCCGAACCGGCGCCGATCACCACCAGGTTGCGGTCGAACCGGCGCGGCCGCTTCCAGCCGCGCCAGGCGCGCCGCGCGCGCAACGTCTCGACGATGCGTTTGGCCAGCAGCGGCAGCAGGCCCAGCGCGGCGAAGGCCAGCAGCACGCCCGGCGAGAGGATGCCCGCGGCCGACTCGATCCGGCCCAGCTCGCGGCCGGCGTTCACGAACACGAAGGTACCCGGCAGCATGCCCAGCTGGCTGACCCAGTAGAAGCTCCAGGCCCGCATCGCGGTCAGCCCCATCGCCAGGTTGATCACGAAGAACGGAAACACCGGCACCAGCCGCAGCGCGAACAGGTAGAAGCCGCCTTCGCGCGCGACCCCGGCGTCGATGCGCGCGATGCGCTCGGGGAAGCGCCGGCGCACAGCGTCGCGGAACACGAAGCGCGCGGCCAGCATCGCCAGGGTGGCGCCGATGGTGGAGGCGAAGGACACGATCAGCAGGCCGGTCCACAGGCCGAACACGGCGCCGGCGAACAGCGTCATCAGCGCCGCGCCGGGCAGCGACAGCGCGGTGACCGCGATGTAGGCCAGGGCAAAGCCCAGCGCCGCCGTCCACGGCTGCGCATCGGCAAAGTCGCGGGCCTGCCCGAGCAGTTCGCGCAGCCTGGCCAGGCTCAGGTACTCGGCGCCGCCGCCGAACCACAGCGCCAGCGCCGCGGCGAGGATCGCGGCCAGCAGCAGCCAGCGAGACCGGCTCACCGGGGAATTCGCACACGCGCCATGGCCGCGACGCTAGCACGCCGGGTGCGCCGGCGCGCGTCCTGCGGGACGAGCCGACGCGGATCCGCCGCCCGGCCGTGCGCGGCCGTTCCCGTGGCGGCCGGCAACGGACACAATAGCGGCATGGACTCCCGCTACGAACGTATCCTGGCGTTGCACCGCATGCTCAGGCACGCCCGCTACCCGGTGCCGCTGGCGCGGCTCAAGGACGAGCTGGGCTGCTCGCGCGCCACCCTGTACCGCGACATCGCCTTCCTGCGCGACGCCCTGGGCGCACCGATCGAGAGCTCGGAGGATCCGCACGGCTTCCGCTACGACGAGGTCGAGGGTGGTCGCTTCGAGCTCCCGGGCCTGTGGCTGAGCTCGGAGGAACTGCATGCGCTGCTGGTCGCACACCAGCTGCTGGCGCGCACCGGACCGGGCGTGCTCGACGACGCCATCGAGCCCTTGCAGGAACGCATCGAGGCGCTGCTGGCCGAGCACGCCGGCGGCCGCCGCTGGCCGATCGAGCGGGTGCGCGTGATCGCCTCGGGCACGCGCCGGCTCGACCAGCACGTGTTCCGCAACGTCGCCACCGCCGTGCTCGAGCGTCGTCGTCTGGCCTTCGGCTACCGCGCCCGTTCGACCGAGGCCACGACCACGCGGCGGGTCTCGCCGCAGCGACTGACCCACTACCGCGACAACTGGTACCTGGACGCCTGGGACCACGCGCGCGAGGCCCTGCGCAGCTTCGCCCTGGACCGCATGCGCGAGCCCAAGGTGCTCGAGGAGGCCGCGATCGACCAGCCCGAGACCGAGCTCGACGAGCAGCTGGCGTCCAGCTACGGCATCTTCTCCGGCGCGCCCAGGGGCTGGGCCACGATCCGCTTCTCCGAGCGGGCCGCGCGCTGGGTCGCCGACGAGCATTGGCACTCCGCCCAGCAGGGACAGTTCCTGCCCGACGGCCGCTACGAGCTGAAGCTGCCCTACAGCGACCCCAAGGAGTTGCTGATGGACGTGCTGCGCTACGGGCCCGACGCCGAGGTGGTTTCGCCGCCGGCGCTGCGCGAGGAAGTCCGGATCCTGCACCGGCTGGCACTGGCCGCCTACGACTCCGGTCCCGGCTGAGCCGCGCGGCGAGCGCCGGCCGCGCCGGCGGCCGCGTCGCACGATCCGAGATCGCGCCGTCGCAGCATCGCTCCGCACCCACCCCGGAGCCGGCCATGACCCACGCGCACCCCGAATCCCGCCATCCCCTGGCACCGCTGCTGCGCCACTGGCTGCTGCTGGGCGCTACCGCCGTGCTGCTGTTGCCGGCCGCGCGTGGCGACAGCCTGCTGCTGGGCTGGCTGCCGTTCTGGCTGGTACTGGCCCCGGCCGCGATGCTGGCGGTGGCCGAGCGTTCAAGGCTGGCGGCGGCGCTGCGGATCCTCCTCGTCCGTCCGCAGCGCCGTCGCCGGGCTTCGCTGACGCTGCTGGTCAGCCCGTAGCGCAGCCGCGCCTTCAGCCCACGCCCAGGCGCTTGCGTTCCATCCGGCGCAGGAACTCGGACATGATGCGCCGGTACAGGTCCTCGCCCAGGTAGGCGTCCTCGACCCCGGCCTCGATCGAGGCGTTGTCGTTGACCTCGATGACGACGACTCGCTCGCCGTCGTGCTTGATGTCCACCCCGTACAGGCCGTCGCCGATCGTCGCGGTGGCCCTGAGCGCCAGCTTCAGCACCTCGCTGGGTGCCTCGCGGACCGGCAGCGTCCGGAATCCGCCCGAGCGCGCCGTGCCGTTGGCCGAGTGGTCATAGATCTGCCAGTGCCCGCGCGACATGAAGTACTGGCACGCATACAGCGGCTCCTTGTTGAGGATACCGATGCGCCAGTCGAACTCGGTGTACATGTATTCCTGCGCCAGCAGCAGCGCGGTGTGCTGGAACAGTGCTTCGGCCGATGCGCGCAGCTGTTCGACCGTCTCGACCTTGCTGATGCCGCGCGAGAAGCTGCCGTCGGGGATCTTCAGCACGATCGGCAGCCCCAGCAGGTCCGGCAGCGCCTGCAGGTGCCGGGCGTCGTCGCGGAACACGATCTCGGTCTTCGGGATCGCGACGCGCCGCGTCTTGAGCAGGTCGTGCAGGTAGATCTTGTTGGTGCAGCGCAGGATCGAGACCGGGTCGTCGATCACCACCATGTCCTCGCGCTCGGCGCGGTGCGCGAAGCGGTAGGTGTGGTTGGTCAGCGCCGTGGTCTGGCGGATGAACAGGCCGTCGTACTCGGCCAGCCGCGCGAAATCCACCCGCGTGATCGGGTCCACGTCGATGTCCAGTTCCTTGCCGGCCTCCACGAAGGCCTTCAGGGCCCGCTTGTTAGACGGCGGCATCTGTTCGTCGGGATCGTGCAGCATCGCCAGGTCGAAGCGGAACTTGCGGCGCGCGCGCGGGCGCCGCCACAGTTTCTTGGAAAAGCCGTCCAGGGCGGCGGCAAAGGCGTCCTCCTGCTCGTCCGAGAGCGTGTGCAGGCCGGCCGGCCGCAGCGAGGTGAGCTGCCACACGCGCTGGCGCTCGAACTGCAGCCGCAGGATCGGGCACGGGAAGGTCTCGAAGACCTGGCGCGCGAAATCGGCCAGCGGCGCATAGCCGGTCTGCCCGAAATACACCAGCAGCGCGAACTCGGTGGCGTCGGTGCTGCCCTCGCGGAAGAAGCGCGCCAGCCGCGCGTTCAGGTCCTCGATGTCGATGCCGTAGAGCGCACGCGAGCGCAGGTCGCTGATGGTGCGCACGCCGGGGATGATCCTGTGCCCGCGCGCCTCGGCCAGCAGCGAGACGTAGTAGCCCAGGCCCTGGTACTTGTAGTGCCGGCACAGGTTGATCACCTGCGTGCGCTCGCCCTCGGCGCCGACCGGCTCCTTGAGGTAGTCGGTGGCGGCGATGACGTTGTCGGCCGGGTAGTACGAGCCCCAGTCGGAGAGTTTCTCGACGACGATGACCAGGCGGCTCATTGCGGCGCGGGGGCGGTGGGCGACGGCGGCGGAAGTCTGACAGAAAGCGCGGGCGCTGCGTGTGCCAGCCGGCGGAAGTCCCACGGACCACCCCCGGGATTCCCACGAGCGCGACCTTCCCCGATCATCTCCCGATGCCGACGCCGCCACGCCTGCGCGATGCCCGCCCCGCCGACCTGCCCGCACTGCTGGCACTGGAGGCGCCGTTTCCCAGTGACCGCCTCAGCGCACGCCAGTTCCGCTACCACCTGGCGCGGGGCGACGGCCGCCTGCGCGTGGCGGTTGCCGGCGGCGAGCTGCTGGGATACGCGCTGACGCTGCGCGGCGGCCGTCGCCTCGCCCGCCTGTATTCGATCGCGGTCGATGCGTCCGCCCGCGGCCGCGGCATCGGTGCGCGGCTGCTGGCCGATGCCGAACACCGCGCGCGCGCCGGCGGCCGTGGGCTCATGCGCCTGGAGGTCCAGGCCGGCAATGCGGCGGCGATCACGCTGTACGAGGCCGCCGGCTATCGGCGCGTGCGGTTCGTGGCCGGGTACTACGAGGACGGCAGCGACGCCTGGCGCTACGAGAAGGCCCTGTGACCGCGTCGCTTCGCACCCGTGCCGGCACCATGACCTTCGGCCTATCCAGCCGCCGCGGGCTCGCGTTATCGTCGCCGTCCTGCCCGGAAGGACATGACCGATGCGTGCGATCAAGGCAATGACCATGGCAGCGCTGATGGCCGCTGCAACGGTGGCCGCCCAGGAGCGCACGGACGGTGATCCACACCTGTGGCTGGAGGAGGTCACCGGCGAGACGGCACTGGACTGGGTGCGCGCGCGCAACAAGGTCTCGCAGGCTGCGCTGGAGGCCACGCCCGGCTTCGAGCGGCTCGAGGCCGACCTGCTGGAGATCCTGGATTCGGACGAGAAGATTCCCTACGTCCGGAAGATCGGCGATCACTACTACAACTTCTGGCAGGACAGGCAGCACGTGCGCGGCATCTGGCGCCGCACCACGCTGGCCGAGTACCGCAAGCCCGAACCGCGCTGGGAAACGGTGATCGACCTCGATGCCCTGGCCCAGGCCGAGGACGAGAACTGGGTCTGGCACGGTGCCGCCTGCCGCAAGCCCGACTACGACCGCTGCCTGGTCTCGCTCTCGCGCGGCGGCGCCGACGCCGACGTCACCCGCGAGTTCGACCTCGCCGCGAAGTCCTTCGTCGAGGACGGCTTCTTCCTGCCCGAGGCCAAGGGCGGCGCCGCCTGGATCGACCGCGACACGGTGTTCGTGGCCACCGATTTCGGCGAGGGCTCGATGACGAGCTCCGGCTATCCGCGCATACTCAAACTATGGAAGCGCGGCACGCCGCTGGCGGCGGCCAGCACCGTGTTCGAGGGCGAACCGACCGATGTCTCGGTGGCCGGATTCGTCGCCGACACCCAGGGCCGCCGCTACCAGATCGTCTACCGCGGCATCACCTTCTACACGCGCCAGTACTTCCTGCGCGACGCCGGTTCGGGCGAACTCACGCGTGTGGAGGTCCCCGAGCACGCCGAGCTGTCGGTCTGGGGCCCGTGGCTGCTGGTCGAGCCCAAGGAGGACTGGACCGTCGGCGAGCACACCTGGCCGCAGGGCGCGCTGCTGGTCACCGGCGTGGACGAGTACCTGGCGGGCAAGCGCGAGTTCGAGGTGCTCTACGAACCGGGTCCGCGCAAGTCGCTGGCCGGCTACGAGGGCACCCGCGACCACCTGCTGGTGCTCGAGCTCGACAATGTCACCGACCGGCTTTACGAGTGGAAAGTGCAGGACGGCCAGTGGTGGCGCCGGCGCGTGGCGGTACCGGCGCTGGGCAACCTGGGCGTGGAGGCGGTCGACGAGGACGCGGGCAACGACTACTTCCTCACCTACACCGACTTCCTGACGCCGACCTCGCTGTACCTGGCCGCCTCGGGCAGCGACGGTCGCGAACGGCTCAAGGAACTGCCGGCGTACTTCGACGCCACCGGCGTCACCGTGAGCCAGCACGAAGCGGTGTCGAAGGACGGCACCCGCGTGCCGTACTTCCAGGTGGCGCCCGAGGGCATCGCGCCCGATGGCGACAACCCGACCCTGCTGTACGGCTACGGCGGCTTCGAGATCGCGCTCACGCCCAGCTACGCGGCCAGCGTCGGACGCGGCTGGCTCTCGCAGGGCGGGGTCTACGTGCTGGCCAACATCCGCGGCGGCGGCGAGTTCGGACCGGCCTGGCACCGGGCCGCGCTGAAGCACAACCGCCAGCGCGCCTACGACGACTTCATCGCCATCGCCCAGGACCTGATCGCGCGCAAGGTCACCTCACCGCGGCGCCTGGGCATCCAGGGCGGCTCCAACGGCGGACTGCTGATGGGGGTGATGCTGACCCAGCGGCCGGACCTGTGGGGCGCGGTGGTGATCCAGGTGCCGCTGCTGGACATGCGCCGTTACAACCAGCTGCTGGCCGGCGCCTCGTGGATGGGCGAGTACGGCAACCCGGACGTCCCCGAGGAGTGGGCCTTCATCTCCAAGTACTCCCCGTACCAGAATGTGAAGCCCGACGTGGACTACCCGCCGGTACTGTTCACCACCTCCACCCGGGACGACCGTGTGCACCCGGGCCATGCGCGCAAGATGATGGCGCGACTGATCGAACTGGGCCACGACGACCTGCTGTACTACGAAAACATCGAGGGCGGCCACGGCGGCGCCGCCAACAACGCCCAGCGCGCCTACATGCAGGCGCTGGCGTATGCGTTCCTGCGCCGGGAGCTGGTCGATTGACTCCGGACCCGGGACCCGGGACCCGGGACCCGGGACTCGGGACTCGGGACTCGGGACTCGGCCGCCAAGCCGCGGAACCGTCGTACCAACCCTCTGTAGGAGCCGGCGTTGCCGGCGATCCACCCCACGATCACGCCGCCCATTACCGCGTGGGAGCGGCCCATGGCCGCGAACGGGCGCTCCGGCCGGCGGCGCCCGTCCCGCTCACGGCGCCCCCCTCACCACCCCGCCTCGTCCAACAGCCGCTGCGTAGGTTCATCGGCCGGCCGCGCCACCAACCCACCGCGCGGCGCCAGCACCACCTCGTACCTGGCGCCGTCGATCAACGGCAGGTAGGCCGCACTGCCGTAGTCGGCATCGACGAACGGCAGCCACTCGGGAAACTGCCGCTTGAGCGTCCACAGGTCCGGAAACGCCCTGCCGCCGAGCTCGTGGACGGTGCGTTCGGCCTCGCGCTCGAGCTGCGCGTCCGTATAGCGCCCCGAGATCCGCTCCACGCGGTACAGCGCAGGCAGCCCCGCCAGCGCACCGGGCAGGTCCCAGCGCACCACGCGTGCGTCCAGCTGCCACTGGTCGCCCGCCAGCACGTAGCTGCGATGCCAGCCGTCCGGGCGCGTGACCCGCACCGACCAGCGCTGCGGCTCGACCTGGCGCACGGCGATCTGCGCCACCTCGCTGTCCTGCAGCAGCCGCGCGTAGCCGATCAGCCCGCCGCCGAGCCCGCCCAGCACCAGCGCCAGCACCAACGCCAGCAGCGCCCACAATCCGCGCACCGCCGCCGCGGCACGCCGGCGCCGCCGCAGGCGGCGCCGGCAGGCGAACCCCTGCGACAGCGCCACCAGCGCGAACACCGCGGCGAGCGCAAGCAGGATCCAGGCCGGTGTGGTCAGCATCGCATCCATGGCCGCTCCAGCGATTGCCAGGGCGCCAGCATCTCAGACATCCCCGCCGTGGCGAAAGCGCGAACGCGTGGTTGGCCGTGACCGGCGACGACCGGCGGCAGTGCCCGCAGCCGGGCCGCTATACTCGGGGCCTATCGCCACCACCGACCGGATCGATGGCCCGCCCGCGCCTGCTGCTGCTCTCCGCCCTGGCCCTGCTGCTGCTCGCAGCCTGCGGCAACAAGGGGCCCTTGACCCTGCCCGACCGCCCCGAGCCCGCCGAGGCGGCGCCCGGTTCCGGATGAGCGCTGCCGCCCATCGCCTGCGCTTCAGCAAGATGCACGGCGCCGGCAACGATTTCGTGGTCCTGGACGGTCGCGAAGGCGGCGTCCCCGATGCCGTCGTGATCGCCCGCCTGTGCGACCGCCACTTCGGCGTCGGCTGCGACCAGCTGTTGACCCTGGAGATCCCGGACCGGGCGGACTGCGTAGCCGCCTACCGGATCTGGAATGCCGACGGCTCCACCGCGCGCCAGTGCGGCAACGGTGCCCGCTGCCTGGCGGCCTGGCTCGAACGCGACGGCACGGTCCGCGAAGCCAGCTTCCAGCTGCAGTCCCCGTCCGGTCCGGTCGCCTGCCGCCGCCTCGAGGACGGCCGCTTCGAGGTGGAACTGGGCATTCCGGATTTCGCGCCCGCCGTCATCCCGCTGGCGACCGCCGCTGCGCCGCGGTACAGCATTTCCGGTGCGCGCTCGCAGATCGAGTTCGGCGCGGTCTCGATCGGCAATCCGCACGCGCTGGTGGAAGTCGAAGACCTGGACGAAGCGCAGCTGGACACGCCCGCGAGGCTGCTGCAGTCCCACGACTGGTTTCCCGAGGGCTGCAACGTGGGCTTCGCGCAGGTGCTGGACCGCCAGCGCATCGCCCTGCGGGTGGTCGAGCGCGGCGTCGGCGAGACCCTGGCCTGCGGCAGCGGCGCCTGCGCGGCCGTGGCCGTGCTGACCCGGTGGGGACGCGTGTCGCCGCCGGTCGAGGTCCGCCTGCCGGGCGGCACGCTGCGCGTGGCCTGGGGCGGCGAGGGCAGCGCGATCGCGCTGGCCGGCCCGACCCGGTTCGTCTTCGAAGGAGAATGGTGCGCATGAGCGAAACCGATCGGCACGAACCCAGCGCCAACGAGGTCGCCAGTTTCCTGCGCCGCAATCCGAAGTTCCTGTCCGAATACCCGGACCTGTCGCTGATGCTGGTGGTGCCGCGCGAGGAGGGCCAGGCCACCTCGCTGGCCAGCTACCAGCTCGAGGTGCTGCGCGACAAGAACCGCGAACTCAACCGCCGCCTGCACGAGCTCTACGACAACGCCCAGGCCAACGAGCGGCTGGCCGTGCGCACCCACCAGCTCACCCTGGCGCTGATGCGCGCGCGCAGCGCCGCGCAGACCCTGCACGCGATGGTGGCCTGCCTGATCGAGGATTTCGACAGCGAGCTGGTGCGCATCGTGCTGTTCGAGCCGGTGCCCGGGCAGCCCGATACCGAGTGGCTGCGGCTGCTGCCCGAGGACCGCCCCGAACTGGACCCGTTCCAGGAATTTCTCAGGACCGGCGAGCCACTGTGCGGGCGGCTGCAGGCGGACAAGCTGCACGTGCTGTTCGGCCAGCGCGCCTCCGAGGTCGCCTCCGCGGCGCTGCTGCCGCTGCCGCAGCGCGGCATGCTGGCGGTCGGCAGCCACGACGCCAACCGCTTCTTCCCCGGCATGGGCACCCTGTTCCTGCGGCTGATGGCCGAGTCGCTGGACGTGGCGCTGGCGCGCTACCAGGAAGACTAGGAAACCTCCGGGCGCATACTGTGTGCATGCAGAGCGTGGCATGCGCCCATGGATGAAGCGCCCGGGGCACTGCGGGCGCCGGTCGAGCGCTTTCTGGAGCGGCTCGAGGGCATCCGCCGGATGTCGACCCACACCGTGGCGGCCTACCGCGCCGACCTGGCCGCATTGGCCGACTGGTGCGACGGCCTTGGCCTGCCGCGCTGGCGCGCGCTGCACACAGAGCAGCTGCGCGCCTTCATCGCCGCCGAGCACCGCCGCGGACTCTCGCCGCGGAGCCTGCAACGGCGGCTCTCGGCCTGCCGCAGTTTCTTCCGCTGGCTGATCGGGGAGGGCGAGCTGGCCGCCAACCCGGCCCAGGGCCTGCGCGCACCCAAGGCGCCGCGCACGCTGCCGCAGGTGCTCGACGTGGACGAGGCGCAGCGGCTGGTGGAACTGCGCGGCGAGGATCCGCTGGGCACGCGTGACCGGGCCATGTTGGAACTGTTCTATTCCTCCGGCCTGCGGCTGGCGGAGCTGTGCAACCTGCATTGGCGCGACCTCGACCTGGACCAGGCGCTGGTATCGGTGCACGGCAAGGGCGCGCGCATGCGCATCGTCCCGGTCGGCCGGTTCGCCTGCGAGGCGCTGCAGCTGTGGTGCCGGGAGCTGGGACAGGCCGGCCCCGATGCACCGGTCTTTCCGGGCCGCGGCGGCGCCCCGATCGCACCGCGCACGGTGCAGGCGCGGCTGCGCAAGCTGGCGCAGCAGCAGGGCATCTGGAAGCGCGTGCATCCGCACCTGTTGCGTCACTCCTGCGCGTCCCACCTGCTGGAGTCCAGCGGCGACCTGCGTGGCGTGCAGGAACTGCTCGGCCACGCCGACATCGCCACCACCCAGATCTACACCCACCTGGACTACCAGCACCTGGCGCGCGTCTACGACGGCGCCCACCCCCGCGCCCGCCGCAAGCGGTCCTGATCCCCACGCGCCGCTTCCGCGAACTTCGCTCCGTAGGGCGGTCCGTGGTCCGGTTCCTCTGTCCGGGGCCGCCGTG
This sequence comes from Lysobacteraceae bacterium, assembly GCA_035686365.1. Classification (GTDB taxonomy): domain Bacteria; phylum Pseudomonadota; class Gammaproteobacteria; order Xanthomonadales; family Xanthomonadaceae; genus DASRZM01. Next base: position 19,607 of record DASRZM010000096.1, read on the forward strand.
GACCCATCCATGGGGGCTGCGGTCGCGC
>DASRZM010000097.1:0-29137 GCA_035686365.1 Lysobacteraceae bacterium
GTGGGCGACGGTGACGCTGATGCCGGCGTAGGCCTGCCAGCCGCCCGCGAACACGCCGCTGACGCCGGCGCCGACGGCGCCGAAGCTGCGGTCCGGCGACTCGGTGCCGAACACCACCGGAACGCCGGCCTGGTCCAGCACGAAGCGCGATGCGATCTGGCGCGGGTCGTTGCGGAACTCGTGGAACCAGTCCAGCCGCGCGTACGGCGTCCACACGCCCCACGAAGCCGAATTGACGCGGCTGACCTCGAGCCCGACATGACCCTGCAAGCTGGTCACGGTCTGTTCGTCGAACGCGAACGCCAGGCCGCCGGCTTCCCGCTCGGCGTAGGCGTCGATGCGCAGCCGCTGCCAGTCCAGCCCGGTGGACGCGCGCAGCGCCCAGGCCTCGCGCGGCCAGCTCCAGTCGAAGCCGACCGAGGCGCTGTCCTGGCGACCGTCAGGCTGCGCGAAGGCCAGGCCGGCGATCGACACCGAGGTCTGTTCCGGCGTGCCGGCATTGAGCACCAGCGCGTAGGCGATCCGCCGTTCGATGTCGAACTCGATGTCCTCGGTGCCCAAACTGACCAGCCAGCCGCCGTTCTCGCCGATGGTCCCGTACAGCGAACCGCGGATGCCCAGGCCGGTCTGGTCGAGCCTGCCGGCGCCGCCGTCGTAGTCGGCATCCTGGTTGCGGTGCTCGAGTGCCAGCAGGCCGGTCACGCCATTGCCGAAGCGGTAGTCGAACCCCAGCAGCGCACCGAACTGGTCGGCATCGAAGCCGGCCTCGTTGTCGGAGCCGTCGCGCTCGAGGTTGCCGGCATGGATGCTGGCGAAAATACCCCAGCGCTCCTGCTCGATGAGGCTCTCGGTGGCGACGCCGCCGGTCGGGCTTTCCTCGGGCGCATCGCCCATGCGGCCCTGTGCCGCGACGACGCCGAGGTTGTTTCCCAGCGCCGCGGCCGAACTGCGGTCGGCCGAGCCCGGACCGGCGTTGAGGATCTCCTGGCAGCGGGAGAAGAACGGGGAACCCGGTTGGGCCTGCGCGCAAACCGACCTCCACAGCGCGTCGAGCGACTGCGCCGGGGTCTGCGCCGTCGCCGGCGCGGCCAGGCAGGTGGCGAGCAGGACTGCGGTGCAGACACGCGGGCAGGTACGGATCGAAGAGCTCATCGGAGTGTCCCCATTGGAGTGCCCCCATCGAGGCCGTGGCCATGCACGGCCGAGGCCGCATTATCACGTCGAGGGCCGCAGATTGCACGAGGGGCTGGCGCGCTTGGCTTTCCTCTCCCCCGGGGGGGTCGATGGCGGGGTGTTTTCCCCGTGCGCGCCGAGGGTCAGACGTTGAAGCGGAAGTGCAACACGTCGCCCTCGGCGACGAGGTAGTCCTTGCCTTCCAGGCGCAGACGGCCGGCTTCGCGGGCGCCTGCTTCGCCCTGGTAGCGGATGTAGTCGTCGTAGCCGATGGTCTCGGCGCGGATGAAGCCGCGCTCGAAGTCGGTATGGATCACGCCCGCCGCCTGCGGTGCGGTGGCGCCCTGCTTCACGGTCCAGGCGCGCACTTCCTTCTCGCCGGCGGTGAAGTAGGTCAGCAGGCCCAGCAGCTTGTAGCCGGCACGGATCACGCGGTTCAGGCCCGGCTCGTCCAGGCCCATGTCGACCAGGAAGTCGGCGCGGTCGGCGGGATCCAGCTGCGCCAGTTCCTCTTCGATGGCCGCCGATACGGGCACCACCTCGGCCCCCTCGGCCGCGGCACGTTCGTGCACGCGCGCCAGGTACGGATTGCCCTCGAAGCCGTCCTCGAGCACGTTGGCGATGTACATCACGGGCTTGGCGGTCAGCAGGAACAGGTCCCGCAGCAGCGCGCGCTGCTCCGGCGCCAGGGCCATCGAGCGCACCGGCCGGCCCTGGTCCAGGTGGGCGCGCACCGGGGCCAGCACCTGCCGGCGGGCGATCGCGTCCTTGTCGCCGGCCCTGGCCACCTTCTCGGCGCGCGCCAAGGCCTTTTCGACCGTGTCCAGGTCAGCCAGCGCCAGCTCGGTGTCGATGGTCTCGATATCGGCGATGGGGTCGACCTTGCCGGACACGTGCACCACGTCGGAATGCTCGAAGCAGCGCACCACGTGCGCGATCGCATCGACCTCGCGGATGTGCGCCAGGAACTTGTTGCCCAGTCCCTCGCCCTGGCTGGCGCCGGCCACCAGCCCGGCGATGTCGACGAACTCGATCGAGGTGGGGATCACCTTCAGCGGCCTGGCGATGCCCGCGAGCGCTTCCAGACGCGGATCGGGCACCGGCACCACGCCGACGTTGGGCTCGATCGTGCAGAAGGGAAAGTTGGCCGCGGCGATGCCGGCCCTGGTCAGCGCGTTGAACAGGGTCGACTTGCCGACGTTGGGCAGGCCGACGATGCCGCATTTGATACCCATGATGCGTGAACCGGATCGGACGGGAGACGCAAGCCGTCGCCGTTGCGACGGCTTGCGTATCGCGTCAGGATGCCGGCCGTTCCTGCGTATGCAGGCGCTGCATCGCCTCGTTGAGCTCCCCGCGCACGACCAGCGGCAGGACATCGAGCCCGTCCAGGACCGCGCGCAGCAGGGCGGCCTCGTCGTCCTTGCCCGGGTTGCCCAGCACCCAGGGCGTCACCCGGTCCTTGTGGCCTGGGTGGCCGATGCCGATGCGCAGCCGGTGGAAGCGCCCGTGGCCCAGGTGCGAGAAGATGTCGCGCAGCCCGTTCTGCCCACCGTGGCCGCCGTCGAACTTCAGCCGCGCGGTCCCGGGCGGCAGGTCCAGGTCGTCGTGCGCAACCAGCATCTGCTCGGGCTCGAACCTGAAGTAGCGCAAGGTCTGCGCCACCGAGAGGCCGCTGCGGTTCATGTATGTGCCGGGCTTGAGCAGCAGCAGCTGCGTGCCCTCGCAGTCGATGCGTGCGATCTCGCCGTTGAGCCGGGGCTCGCGGCCGAAGCGCACCGCGCTGGCCTGCGCCAGGGCGTCGGCAAACCAGAAACCGACGTTGTGACGGTTGCGGGCGTGTTCGGGGCCCGGATTGCCGAGCCCGACGATCAATCGGAGCGCACTCATCGGATTCGGGATGCAAAGCCTGTGGCCGGTCGCCGACGTGGCAACGCGGCCAGCCTACCGGAGACGGCGACGGCGGCGGATCGACCGCCGGGCACCTGGCCCGGCGGTCGCCATGCGAAGTGCATCGCGCCGCCGCATGCGGCGGCGGCGCAATGTGTCACTTCTCGTCCTTGTCCTTGTCCTTGTCCTTGTCTTCGCCCTCGTCCGCCGCCTGCCTGGTGGCCGGCACCTCGACGCCTTCCTCGGCAACGGCCTCCACCTCCGGCTCCACTTCCTGCTTGACGAAGGAGGCGGTGACCACGGCGATGTCGTGCTCCTTGCCCAGCTTCAGTTCCTGGACGTCCACGCCCGGCGGCAGCTCGATCTCCGACAGGTGGACGATATCGCCGACCTCCAGCGTGGCCAGGTCGACCTCGATGTACTCGGGCAGATCCCTGGGCAGGCAGCTGACTTCGACGTCGACCAGGTTGTGGCTGATCACCACACCGGAGATCTTGCCGGCGGGCGACTTGCTCTGGTTCAGGAAGTGCAGCGGCACGCGTATGCGGATGGCCTCGTTCTCGCTCACGCGCTGGAAATCCAGATGCATGATCTGCTGGCGGAACGGGTGGCGCTGCATGTCGCGCAGCAGCACCTTCTCGGTGCTGTCGGCGACCTTCAGGTCCAGGATCGCGGAATAGAACCATTCGCTCTGCGAGGTGCGGAACACGGTCTCGTGCTCGAGCTGGATGCTCGTGGGATCCTTGTGACCGCCGTAGACGATCGCCGGAACCTTGCCCGCACGACGCAGGCGGCGGCTCGCACCTTTCCCCTCGTCCTTGCGGAGTTCCGCGGTGATTTCGTGGGTCGTTGCCATGGTGTTGCTACCTTCGTCGATGTTGGCCGCCTCGCGGCGGCAGTTGTCCTCTCCCGCGACCAGGAGAGGAATGTTCGGGTGCCTAGTCCACGTACAGGCTGCTGACCGATTCGCCGAACGCCATGCGGCGGATCGTCTCGGCCAGCAGCTCGGCCACGCTCAGCTGGCGGATGCGCGTGCACGCACGTGCCTGCTCCGACAGCGGGATGGTGTCGGTGACGACCAGCTCGTCGATCTGCGAAGACTCGATGTTGCTGATCGCCGCGCCCGAAAGCACCGGGTGCGTGCAGTAGGCCACCACGCGTTCGGCGCCACTGTTCTTCAACGCCGCAGAAGCCGCGCACAGCGTCCCGGCGGTATCGACGATGTCGTCCACCAGCACGCAGATCTTGCCGCGGACATCGCCGATGATGTTCATCACGGTGGCCTCGTTTGCGCGCGGCCGCCGCTTGTCGATGATCGCCAGTTCGGCATCGTCCAGCCTCTTGGCGATCGCCCGGGCGCGCACCACGCCGCCGACATCCGGGCTGACCACGATCAGGTTCTTCGTGCCCTGGGTGCGCCATACGTCTGCCAGCAGCACCGGCGAGGCGTACACGTTGTCCACCGGCATGTCGAAGAAGCCCTGGATCTGATCGGCATGCAGGTCCACCGTCAGCACGCGGTCGGTGTCGACCGCATTGAACATCCGCGCCGCCACCTTGGCGGTGATCGGCACCCGCGAGGAGCGCGGTCGCCGGTCCTGCCGCGCATAACCGAAGTAGGGCACCACCGCGGTGACGCTGGCCGTCGATGCGCGCTTGAGCGCGTCGATCAGCACCAGCAGTTCCATCAGGTTTTCGGCCGAGGGCGCGCAGGTCGGCTGCATCACGAACACTTCCTGCCGCCTTACGTTCTCCTCGATTTCGATCTGCACCTCGCCGTCGGAGAATCGTCCGACCAGCGCCTTGCCCAGGCGGATGCCCAGTTCGCGGCAAACCGCCTGCGCCAGCGGGCGGTTGGCGTTGCCGGAAAAGATCAGCAATCCGTCGGTGTCGTCTCGCATCTCGAATTCCAGTGAACTGCCTCCGGCGCTGCGCGGGTCGCACATCCGTGTGCGACGGGTTGGCTGGGGCGGCAGGACTCGAACCTGCGAATGCCGGGAAGCCATTGTCCGACGAAGATCGGCCTTCCTGGCCGACTTCGATCTCGGCCATGCGGGCAAAGCCCGCATGGCCTCGCGCTTCGCGCCTCCGGCGCTGCGCGGGTCGCACATCCGTGTGCGACGGGTTGGCTGGGGCGGCAGGACTCGAACCTGCGAATGCCGGGATCAAAACCCGGTGCCTTACCGCTTGGCTACGCCCCATTGGGTACTGGTGGTGCGGGTGGTGCGGGTGGTGCGGGTTTTTCTCCAGCGGTCTACTGCGTCGAGCAGGGGCGAGCGCTGCGCACCGGGGGCGGTCCATGCCCGCCAGCGCGGTTCCAGCATGGCGAGGGCAGCGTGTGCGTCACGTTCGTGCTCGAACTCGACGAAGCAACCGCTGCCCGTGCCGGTCAGGCGGGCGTGTCCAAATCGCGACAGCGCCTGCAATGCGGCGGCGACTTCCGGTTCGCGCGCGCGCAGCAGCGGCTCGAACGCGTTTTCGAGGCCAGCCTGCAAGGCAAAGTCCGATATTGTCAGTGGCGACGCATCCCGTGTCAAATCAGGCGCTTGGAACAGCTCTCCGGTGACCACGCGGATGCCCGGGTCGACGATCAGGTACCAGCGGGCAGGCAGGTCCAGCGGCTCCAGGCGCTCGCCCACGCCCTGGGCCCAGGCGTTGCGCCCGTGCACGAAGACCGGCACGTCCGCCCCCAGGGCCAAGCCGATGCGGGCCAGCTGCGCCGGGCCCAGACCGGTGTTCCACAGTTCGTTCAGCGCCACCAGGGCCGTGGCGGCATCGGAGCTGCCGCCGCCGAAGCCACCGCCCAGCGGCACGCGCTTGTCCACCTGCAGCTCGGCCCCGTGCGCGCAGCCGGTCTCCCGGGCCAGGGCGCGGGCGGCCTGCAGAACGAGATCCTCGTCCGGAGGCACCGGGTAATCGGCCCCGGTACGGACCAACCGGGCATCCTCGCGCAGGCGGATGCGGATGCAATCGCCCCAGTCCAACAGCCGGAACACGGTCTGCAGTTCGTGCATGCCGTCCTGGCGCCGTCCCACGATGCGCAGGAACAGGTTCAGCTTGGCCGGCGCCGGCCACGGGCTCCAGCCGTCATCGGCCGCCCCGGCCGCGTTCACGGGCGAGCTGCAGTGGCGGCTGCGGCCGGATCGCTCCAGGTGTCCACGACCAGGCGCACGCGCACGTCGCCGCGGTCGGCGAACACCCGCCGGGGCAGCGGCAGGGTCCGGTCGCGGTACCAGTCGCGGAACTCGATGGTCCAGCCGGATTGGCGCATCGCCGCGGGCAGCCCTTCCGGGCCGAACTCGACCACCGCCTCGCCCGGTCCGCGCGCACCGCGCACCCAGGCGCGCAGGTGCACCAGCGGCACCTGCATCCCCAGGGCCTCGGCCAGCAGCCGGTCGGCGTCGCGGGCGCGCCGCGGGCCGCCGTCGAGCCCCTCCAGCAGCGCACCGTGCGCATCGCCGGTCAGCCGCCAGCTGCGGCGGGAGACCGGAGCCGCCAGTTCGATCGCGTAGCGACCATCGTGTTCGCGCCAGTGGATCCGGCCGCTACCGCTCTCGCGGCCGTCGGAAATCGCCAACCGGCCGCTGAGCGCCCATTCCGGGTCCGCCGCGATCCGTGCTTCCCGCGAGTGCTGCGCGAGCATCGCCGCCGGATCGGAAACGCGCGGCCGCGGCGCCGCGGCGCAGCCGGCCAGCAGCGCGGCGGCCACCAGGACCCACGCGGTCCGCTTCACTGGCCGAACCTCTCCAGCGTCGTGCGCAGGGCACGGTTGTCCGGGTCCAGTTCGACACCCTCGCGCCAGATACGGACGGCCTTGTCCTTCTCGCCGCTCTGCCACAGCACCTCCCCGTAGTGGGCTGCGATCTCCGGGTCCGGTTCCATCTCGTAGGCGCGCCGCAGCTGCTCGAGCGCCTCCTGGTGACGCCCCATCCGGTACATCACCCAGCCCATGCTGTCGACGATGGCGGCCGAATCGGGCTTCAGCTCGATCGCCTTGCTGATGTAAGCCAGCGCCTCCTCGTAACGCTCGGTGCGATCGGCCAGGGTGTAGCCCAGCGCATTGAGCGCGTCGGCATTGTCCGGGTCCAGCTCGACCATGCGGCGCAGGTCGGCCTCGGCCGCCGGGATGTCGTCGGCGCGCTCGTGCGCCAGCGCGCGCGAGTACAGCAGGCCGGGGTCATCCTCGAAGATCATCAGGCCACGGTCGTAGGCGGCCAGGGCACCGCTCATGCGCTCGTGCTGCAGCAGCAGCTCGGCTTCCAGCAGGTAGGCGTCGCGCAGCACCTCGCCGTCGTCGCTGTCGCTGACCTGCAGTGTGCGCAGGCGCCTGAGCGCCTCGTCGAGCTTGCCGGTTTTCTCCAGCAGCACCGTGGTGCGCAACTCGGCGCGGCCGCGGCGGTCCGGGTCGCTGACGCGCGCGTACCAGCGCAGCGCTTCCTGGTTGCGTTCCAGCAGTTCGGCCAGCTGGCCCAGCAGGAACCAGCGCACATCGTCGCTGTCCTGGACATCGACCGAGAGCTCCTCGTACAGCGCGCGCAGCGCGTCGTTGTCCTGGGCGCGGGCTAGGAAGGCCACGCGCGCGAACAGGCTGGTCTCGTCCTGGGGTCCCTGGGCCAGCGCGGCGGCGGCGGCGCGCGCATCGCCCATGGCATCGAGCTCGATGGCAGCCGCGTAGCGCAGTTCGGTGGCGTCGCCGGCGTGGCTCAGCGCGCGGTCGATCGCCTCGCGGGCGGCTTCGTCCTCGCCGGCCTCGCGCAGCAGGCGCGCCTGCCACAGCCACACGCGGGGCGAATCGGCGAAGCGCGCGGCAGCGGCCTCCACCCAGCGACGCGCCAGGGCATCGTGGTCGCCGCGGGCCGAGACCTCGGCGAAAGCCAGGTAGGCCTCGGGCTTGCCCGGCGCGGCGCCGGCGCCGAGCACGTCCTCGAGGATGCCGGCCGTGAGCGCGCTCGAGGGCTGCGCGGCCAGGATCTGGGCCACCGCCTGCCACCCCTCGTCGTCGTCGGCGCCACGCAGCAGGTCGACCGCCATGGCGGTGGCCATGCCCCGGTCTCCCAGCTGCACGGCCAGGTGAACGCGCGCCTTCCGGACGGCCACGGTGGTCCCGGCCAGCGCCTCCCACTGCGCAATGGCGCGCTCTGCCAGCGCGCTGTCTCCCGCCAGCAGCGCCACCGCGGCGGCGCGTTCGGCCAATTCGGCATCGCGCCGCGCCTGGGCGGCGCGCAGGTACTCGGCCGCAGCGGCGGCCGGGTCGCCACCTTGCAGGGCGAACTCACCGGCCAGCATCGCCGCGAGCGGATCGTCGGCCTCGGCCATTGCGGCCGCCGCCACGGTGCCGGCCGGGGCGAGCAGCACGGCGGCGACCATGGCAAGGCGCAGCGCCAGGCGCCGGTAGGGATTGTGAAGACCGCTGGCTTTCGGGTGCATGGGCGACAGCGTAGCGCGCGGCCGGCGTTCGGGAAATCGCCCGCTTGGCCGTGCGGTTTGGTGGATGCAAGTCTCGGATTTGCCTTGAATGGACCGCGGCGGACCCGCAGAATTCCCGCCGGAGGGCCGCCGGCCGGGACCGCACATCCGATTCCGGTGCGATTCCGATGCCAGATTGTGCGGCCCGCACGGCCGAGACCATGCCCCTGCTGACCCTGGGAATGAACCACCAGAGCGCGCCGTTGGCGCTGCGCGAGCGTGTCGCCATCGGCGAGGGCGACGTGCACGAAGCCCTGCGCGACCTGAAGGCCGCTCCGGGGGTCGGCCAGGCCGCCCTGCTGTCGACCTGCAACCGCACCGAGATCTACGCCGAGGTCGAGGCCGGCGCGCTTTCGGCACCCGCCCGGTGGCTGGCCCGCTACCGGGGCCTGGCGCCGGCCCAGGTCGACGAGTACTGCTACCTGCACGTGGACGGCATGGCCGTGCGCCACCTGTTCCGCGTGGCCACCGGGCTGGACTCCATGGTGCTGGGCGAGCCGCAGATCCTGGGCCAGGCCAAGCTCGCACACGTCCACGCGCGCGAGGCCGGCACCCTGGGCCCGGCGCTGGACCGGATGTTCCAGCAGGCTTTTGCCGTCGCCAAGCGGGTGCGCACCGATACGCGCATCGGCGCCAACCCGGTCTCGATCGCGTTCGCCGGCGTGCGCCTGGCACAGCAGGTGTTCACCGAACTGGACAAGGCCTCGGTGATGCTGATCGGAGCCGGCGACACCGTCGAGCTTGCCGCCACCCACCTGGCCGAGCGCAGGGCGCGGCGGCTGCTGTTCGCCAATCGAACGCTCGAGCACGCGCAGGTGCTGGCGACCCGGTTTTCCGGCTACGCGCTGTCGCTGGGCGATCTGCGGCGACATCTGTCCGAGGCCGACGTGGTGATCTCGGCCACTGCCTCGCGCGAACCGATCCTGCACCGCGATACGGTCGCACACGCGCTGATCGAGCGCCGGCGACGGCCGATGTTCATGCTGGACCTGGCGGTACCCCGGGACATCGCCCCGGACGTGGCCGGGCTCGAGGATCTGTACCTGTACACGATCGACGACCTGGAGGAGGTCATCGAGGAGAACCGCCGCACGCGGCGCGAGGCGGCCGACCAGGCCGAAGCCATCGTCGAGCTGCAGGCCGAGCATTTCATGGCCTGGTGGCGCGCCAGCACGCGCCAGGACGTGCTCCGGCGACTGCGCTCCGACAGCGCTGCGGTCAGCGATCGTACGCTGGAGCAGGCGCGCTCGATGCTGGCCCATGGCCGCGACCCCGAGGCGGTGCTGGAATACCTGGCCCATACATTGACCAATCGCCTGCTGCATTCGCCCAGCGCGCGACTGCGCGAAGCCGCGCTCGGCGGCGACCTGGATCTGCTCAACGCCGCCGAGCGGCTGTTCGCGCTCCTGGGCGAGGACAAGGACGCCGATGACGCCGACCATCCGCCGCAAGCTTGACGCGCTGGCCGAGCGCCACGAGGAGGTCGGCCGACTGCTTTCCGAGCCGGAGTTGCTGGCGCAGCCGGACCGGTTCCGCGAGCTCAGCCGCGAATACGCGCAGCTGCAGCCATTGGCGCGGATGCTCGAGGATTTCCGAAGCGCCGAGCGCGACCTGGCAGGAGCGCAGGCGATGCGCGCCGACGCGGAACTGCGCCAGCTCGCCGAGGATGAGATCGCCGCCCAGCGCGAGCGCCTGCACGCGCTCGAGCACGACCTGCAGCTGATGCTGCTGCCGCACGACCCGCGCGACGAGTCCAGCATCTTCCTGGAGGTACGCGCCGGAACCGGCGGCGACGAGGCGGCGATCTTCGCCGGCGACCTGTTCCGCATGTACGCGCGCCATGCCGAGCGCAGGCGCTGGCCGCTGGAGGTGCTCTCGGCGAGCCCGGGGGAGCATGGCGGCTACCGGGAGATCATCGCCCGCCTCGAGGGCCAGGGCGCCTATTCGCGACTGAAGTTCGAGTCCGGCACGCACCGCGTCCAGCGGGTCCCGGAGACCGAATCGCAGGGCCGCATCCACACCTCGGCGGCGACCGTGGCGATCCTGCCCGAACTGGATCCGATCCAGGACGTGGAAGTGAACGAGACCGACCTGAAGATCGATACCTTCCGCGCTTCCGGTGCCGGCGGCCAGCACGTGAACAAGACCGACTCGGCGATCCGGATCACCCACCTGCCCTCGGGCATCGTGATCGAATGCCAGCAGGAGCGCAGCCAGCACAAGAACCGCGCACGCGCGCTGTCGCTGCTCAAGGCCAGGCTGCTCGACGGGCAGCGCCAGGCCCAGACCGAGGGCCAGGCGCAGGAGCGCCGAATGCAGGTGGGTTCGGGCGACCGCAGCCAGCGCATCCGCACCTACAACTTTCCCCAGGGGCGCGTCACCGACCACCGCGTGGAAGGGCTCACGCTGTACCGCCTGCCCGAAATCATGGACGGGGATCTGGATGAGCTGATCGATCGCCTCACCCGGGAACACCAGGCCGACCAGCTTGCGGCGCTGTCGCAATGAACGAATCCGGGCTGCAGGTCCGCCGGGCCACCGACGCAGACCGGCAGCCGCTGGCGCGTCTGTTCGACGGCTACCGCGTCTTCTACGGCCAGCCGTCCGATCCGGAGCGTGCCCTCCGGTTCATCCAGGAGCGCTTCCGCCAGGGCGACTCGGTGATCCTGCTGGCCTGCATCGATGCTGCCGCGGTCGGCTTCGTGCAGCTGTATCCGATGCACTCCTCGGTGCTCACCGATCGCGTCTGGGTGCTCAACGACCTGTTCGTGGACCCGCCCAGCCGCGCGCTGGGCGCCGGTCGCGCCCTGCTGGAGGCCGCGCGCGCATTCGGGGAGGCCGACGGTGCGCTGCGCCTGCAGCTCGAAACCCGGCGAACCAACACGGTCGCCCAGGCGCTGTACACCGAGCTGGGCTGGCAGGTCGAGGACGAAACCGTCTGGTACCAGCTGCCGCTGCGCGGATGATGGCCGATCCGCGCACGCTGGGCGCGATCGCCGCGTGCATCGAGCGCGGCGACGCCGATGCCGCCATCGCGATGGCGCAGCAGGCCCTGGCGCAGGCTCCGGAGGCGGCCGAGCTGCACCGGCTGCTGGGGGTGGCACTGGCCGGCAGCGGCCGGCACGCGCAGGCCCAGGCTTCGCTGCAGCGTGCCGCCGAGCTGGACCGGTCCTCGTGGATGACGCTGTGCAACCTGGCCAGCGCACAGATGGCCGCGGGCGATCTGCAGGCGGCCGGACGGACGCTGGAAAGTGCCCGGCAGCTCGCCCCGCGGCAGCCGGCAGTACTGAACCTGACCGGCAACCTGGCGCTGCAACTCGGCGACCTGGCGGCCGCGCGCGCGGCCTACGAGGACCTGCTCGGGCAAGCCGACCGGCATCTGCCCGGCTGGCTGAATCTGACCGAGACCCTGCTGCGGCTGGGGGATCCGGCCGCAGCCGAGCGCACGGGCGCCCGCGCACTGGCCCTGGCGCCGGGCCACCCGCAGGCCCTGGCGCTGCTGGGCAAGGCCGCCAGCCTGGCCGGAGACGCCGCATCGGCATTGGAGCGCCTGCGCCAGGCGCAGCGTGCCGATCCCGCCTCGGCGCCGATCGCCCTGTGGCTGGGCCACGCACTGGAAGAAGCCGGCGACCTGGAGGCGGCCGAGCGCGCCTACGCCCGGGCCCACGAACGGGCGCCGGCGCACGCGGCAATCGCCGGGCACCTGCTGCATTCCCGGCGCCGTATCGCCCGCTGGGAAGGGCTCGAGGCGCTCTCGCGCCAGGTCCGCGAGGCCATCACCGTCGGCCGCGAGGCGATGGAGCCCTTCGCCTTCCTGTCCGAGGATGCCGGCGCCGACGAGCAGCTGGCCTGCGCCCGCCTGCGCGCCGCCCAGCTCTCCGGCATCCGGGCGCTGCCGCCCGTCCCGGGGCCGCGACCGCACGGTGCCCCGCGCGTGGGCTTCGTATCCAACGGCTTCGGTGAGCATCCCACCGGACTGCTGCTCGTTGCGCTGATCGAGGCACTGCGCGGCCATGCCATCCAGACCCATGCTTTCGCCACCACGCCCGACGACGGCGGGCCGATCCGCCGACGCTTGCAGGCGGCCTTCGGCGCGTTCCACCAGGTCGACGGGCTCGACCACGAGTCCGTCGCCGCGCGCATCCGCGCCCAGGACATCGAAATCACCATCGACCTGCGCGGCTGGGGCGGCGGCGGCACGCCGGCGGTGTTCGCGCGCCGTCCGGCACCGGTGCAGGTCAACTGGCTGGCCTACCCTGGTACCTCGGGCGCGCCGTGGATCGATTACGTGATCGCCGATCGCGTGGTGCTGCCCGAGTCGCTGCGCCGGTTCCACTCCGAGGCGGTGGCCTGGCTGCCGCGCTGCTTCCAGCCCTCGGACACCCGCCGCATCGTTGGGCAGCCGCCGCCCCGGTCCGAGTGCGGCCTGCCCGAGCAGGCGGTCGTGTTCGCCAGCTTCAACAACGGCTACAAGCTCAATGCGCACAGCTTCGCCCGGATGATGGCCGTGCTGCGCGCGGTGGACGACAGCGTGCTGTGGCTGCTCTCGGCGCCCGGCCAGGCCGATCGGCGCCTGCGCGAGGCCGCACGCGCTGCCGGCGTGGTGCCCGAGAGGCTGGTGTTCATGCGCAAGCAGCCGCACCCGGACTACCTGTCGCGCTACGCCCACGCCGACCTGTTCCTCGATACCCTGCCCTACAACGCACACACGACCGCCTCGGACGCCCTGTGGGCCGGCTGCCCGCTGCTGACCCTGCCCGGTCGCAGCTTCGCTGCGCGCGTGGCTGCCAGCCTCGACCACCACCTGGGCATGGCGCACCTGATCGCCGCCGACGCCCAGGCCTATGTGACCTGCGCGGCGGCGCTGGGGCGCGACCGCCCGGCGCTGTCCGCGCTGCGGGAGGAACTGCGGCAACGCCGGCGCGACAGCGGCCTGTTCGACATGGACGCCTTTGCAGTGGACCTGGCCACCGTCCTGGATGCGATGGCGCAACGGCACCGGTCCGGCCTGACACCGGCCGATCTGGGATGATTCGGCCAGGAGCGGCAGGGAACCGGAAACGATGAGCCACGCAGACCAGTTCGTACCGATGGCGATCGCCGTGCTGACGGTGTCGGACTCGCGCACGTTGGAAAGCGACGACTCGGGCGCCTACCTGGTCGGGGCGCTGAGCGCGGCCGGCCACCGTGTGCATGCACGCGAACTGCTTCCGGACGACCGCTACCGCGTGCGCGCGCTGGTGGCGGCCTGGATCGCCGACCCGGCCGTGGACGGGGTGATCGTCAGCGGCGGCACCGGCTTCACCGGTCGCGATTCCACGCCCGAGGCGATCGCGCCGCTGCTGGACCGGCACATGCCCGGCTTCGGTGAGCTGTTCCGCGTGGCCAGCTTCGAGGAGATCGGGACCGCGGCACTGCAGTCGCGTGCGTTCGCCGGCCTGGCCAACGGCACCTTCGTATTCTGCCTGCCCGGGTCCACCTCGGCCTGCCGCACCGCATGGGAGCGCCTGTTGCGCGCCCAGCTCGATGCCCGCACCCGCCCGTGCAATCTGGCCTCGTTGCGCCCACGGCTGCACGAGCGCTGATCACCGCATAAGGAACCTCTGAACAAGTTCAGTGGTTCGTGCGCCATGGATGGCGCGCTCGCGGATCAAGCACCCAGTGCTTGATCCGGCGGAGCCGAGTCCGGACATGCGCCGGACTCGGCGAGTCTGATCAAGTCCAGGATGGACTTGATCAGACCCTTCATGAGGAACCCACGATGAAACGCAGGCAGTACGAAAAGCACATGGAACCGCTGCACGCGGAACTGGTGCGCATGCACCAGTGGATGGCGCACTCCGGCGCCCGGGTGCTGGTGCTGCTGGAGGGTCGCGACACCGCCGGCAAGAGTGGCGTGATTCGTGCCATCAGCGAGGTACTCAATCCGCGCCGGGTGCGCATCGTCGCCCTGCCCAAGCCCGACGAACGCGAGCGCAGCCAGTGGTACTTCCAGCGCTACGTCGCCCACCTGCCATCGGCCGGCGAACTGGTGCTGTTCGACCGCAGCTGGTACAACCGCGCCGGCGTCGAACGCGTCATGGGCTACTGCACGCCGGCGCAGTACACCCGATTCCTGCACCAGGCGCCGCAGTTCGAACGCCTGCTGGTCGATGACGGGATCCTCCTGTTCAAGTACTGGCTGGCGGTGGACCAGGACGAGCAGGAACAGCGCTTCGCCGAGCGCGTGGAGGATCCGCTCAAGCGCTGGAAGATCTCGCCCGTGGATCTGGCCGCGCGCGAGCGATACGCCGACTACGGCCGCTCGCGCGAGGCGATGTTCGCGGCCACCCACACCGGGCACGCGCCATGGACGGTGGTCGACTTCAACGACCAGAAGCGCGGCCGTCTGGACCTGATCGCCGACCTGCTCGAGCGCCTGCCCGATCACGTCGTGCCGACGCCGGACATCGATCTGCCACCGCTGCCCGAACCGCTGCACACCGAGCAGTACGACGGGCCGGTGGTGCCGATCGCCACGAAGTATCCGGAGTGAGAACGCGACCTTGATCGCGGCGGCATCGGGCGTCCGATCGCGGCCATGGGCCGCTCCCACGCGCTTTGGTCGACGCTGTCGTAATGCGGATCGCCGGCAACGCCGGCTCCTACGGAGTGCGAATCGCACTGAACGGCAACGTGGGGACCGCGGGGCGGGGACGGTTTCCGGGGGCGTACGCGCCAGGGATGGCGCGTCCGCAGCCTACAGGGATGTACTCGCGGCGGCCCCGGAAACCGTCACCGGCTCGCGGGCCGGCCTACGGAGCGGATGTGGCTTCGATGCGATGGTGCGCAGCGCCGATCGCGGCCATGGGCCGCTCCCACGGGCCTCGCCGGGCCTGGTCAGCGCAGCAGCTTGATCTTGTCCCGGTAGCTGCGCGAGAGCTTGAGCTCGTGGCCGTCCTCCAGGGTCAGGAAGTACTCGCCGTTGATGTGCGAGCGCATCGACCGGACCTGCTCCAGGTTCACGATGGTCGAGCGGTGGATGCGCGCAAAGCGCCGCGGGTCGAGCTGGCTCTCGAGCTCACGCATGGTCGCGCGCATGATATGGGTCTCGCCCGGCGTGTGCACGCACATGTAGTCGCCGGCCGCGTCCACCCACTGGATGTCGGCCATGTTCACCCGCACCGTGCGGCTGCCGTCGCGGATGGCGAGCCGGTCCTCGCCGCGGACCAGCTGCGCCGCGGAATCGGCGTCGATCGCCTGGTCCAGCGTCAGGTCCGGATGGCCCGTGACCTCACCGAGCAGGTTGAGCAACCGCGCGCAGTGGTCGCCAGCCTCGCGCTCGCGCAGCTGCTCGCGAACCCGGAACAGCGCCTGCGCCAGCCGGCTCTCCTCGACCGGCTTGAGCAGGTAGTCCACGGCGCAGTGCTCGAAGGCGCGCACCGCATAGTGGTCATAGGCGGTGACGAACACGATCAACGGCATGTTCGTGGCCGGAATCGAGCGCAAGGTCGCAAACCCGTCCAGTCCCGGCATCTGCACGTCCAGCAGCATCAGGTCCGGCGTCAGCTGCGCGACCGCGCGCACGGCCGCCGCACCATCCCTGCACTGACCGACCACCTCGACGTCGGGGTGCTCGCGCAGGCGCAGTTCCAGTCCGCGCCGCGCCAGCGGCTCGTCGTCCACGATCAGTGTCCGGATGGTGTCGCGCACGGTCTCCGTCATCGTCGTCAAGCTCAGGCCATCACTCCGGGCAACGGCTCGCCGCCGGCGGCCGGCGCGGCGGCTTCGAAGGGGATGCGGATCAGGATCTCGGCTCCGTGCGGAGCGCGTTCGCGGACCTGGAACGTCTGCCGATCGCCGTACAGCACGGTAAGGCGCTCGCGCGTGTTGGCCAGCCCGACCCCGGAGCCGGAGCCGGTGCCGTTGCTGGCCGAGATGCCGGGGCCATCGTCGCGCACCAGGATCTGCAGCATCTGTGCGTCGCGGATGGCCTGGATCTCGAGGGTGCCGCCCTCGACCTGGCGCGCCACCGCGTACTTGATCGCGTTCTCGATCAGCGGCTGCAGCAGCAGGCTGGGCAGCAGTGCGCGGTAGCAATCCGGAGCGATCTCGTAGTGCAGCCGCAGGCGATCCGCGAATCGCAGTTTCTCGATCCCCAGATACAGGTTCAGCGCATCGAGCTCCTGCTTCAACGTGACCCGTTGCATCGGATCGTTCTCCAGCGAATGGCGCAGGAACGAGGACAGCCCCTGCACCATGCGATTCGCGGTGCGACGATCGCCATCCAGGACCAGGGTCGAGATCGCGTTGAGGGTGTTGAACAGGAAATGCGGGTTGAGCTGGTAGCGCAGCATCTTCAGCTGCGCCTGGTGCGCCGTGGCCCTGGCCGCGAGCGCAGCCTCGGTCTGCAGCTGCAACTGCCGGTAGTACTTGATGCCGACGTAGCCGCCGACCCAGGCCAGCACGACATAGACGCAGTTGACCATGTGGCCGATGTAGCCCAGCGTGCTCGAGGGCCGGCACATCTCGCCGCACCAGTCGATCAGCACGGCCACGAACACCACGCCCATTACCGCCGATGCCGCCAGCACGCCGACCACGATCGCCGCCACCAGCGCGGCCGGCGGCAGGTGCCACAGCGAGCGCAGCCAGTAGCGCAGCCCCAGCGTGGCGACCAGGCCCGAGATCGCCTGCGCCAGCGGCAGCTTCCAGTAGCCCATCGGCTTGTCGTGCGCCAGGCCGGTGGAGAAGCCCAGCAGGAAGTACGCCGCCCAGCCGCCGATGTGCAGCAGCCAGAAAAGTTGCGGCGCGTAAGCGCGCGCCCGGGAGGCGACCATGCCCATGTCCCCATTGTCGACCACGCCGGCGGCCGCCGGCGCCGATGCGTCCACGTCCTGCCGCGTCCGGCTCACGGCTGGTCGAGCCGCCGGTTCAGCGGGTCGAGAATCCGGCCGGCGGCGACTCCTGGGCCGGCACCCGCTGCACCGAGTCGACCTGGGCCATCGGCGGGCCGCGATGCAGCCAGACCTCGAGCTCGTCCAAGGCGAGTTCGTCCCCGCAGGCCAGTACCTCCACACGACCGTCCTGCAGGTTCCTGGCGTAGCCGTCCAGGCCCAGGCGCTGCGCCTGTCGCTGCGTGGAGCCGCGGAACCAGACGCCCTGGACGCGCCCGCTCACCAGGAACCGCACACAGCTCACGGCTGGCCTGCGGTCGCCGAGGCCTTCGCCTCTTCTATCGCCTCTTCCAGGGTCCTGGCGGTGACCGGTCCGAGGAAGTGGCGCACCACCGACCCGTCCGGGCCGATCAGGTAGGTGGTGGGCAGGCCCCGGGGCGTCGGAAAGTCCTCCGGCGGCGCAAAGACGTCGACCACCGAGATCGGGTAATCGACCGGGTGCTGCTCGAGGAAGGCCTGCAGGTCCGCCGGGGCGATCTCTTCATAGGCCAGCCCCACCACGGCGACGTCCTTGCGACGCCGGTCCAGGTCATCCAGGTCCGGCATCTCCTTCAGGCAGGGCGAGCACCAGGTGGCCCAGAAGTTCACCACCACCCAGGAGCCACGCTGGCTGGCCAGATCGAAGTGCCCGCCGCCGACGGTGTCGACCGACAGCTCCGGCTGCGCCGGGCTGGCTGCTGCCAGGCCGGCGGCGAGCACGGACGTCAGCGCCGCGGTCCGGAGGATCTGGAACTTGCTCATGCCTGGGTCTCCGTGTTTCGTGGTTGCGACCGGTACACCGTGGCGACCGGATGCCGCAGATGATCGCGCAGCGGCAGCCGCATGGCGTCGAGGGCCGCGGCAGCCGCCTGCCCGAGCGGATCGTCGCGGCAGGGCAGGACCGCCTCGGCCACCGGCACGCGCAGGGTACAGCCCTCATAGAGTTCGCCCAGGGTCAGATGTTCCAGGTCGCGCGCCAGCAGCCAGCCCCCGGTCTCGCTGCGCCGGATCACGCCCATCACGGCCAGGTCGCCCAACATGCCCTGCAACAGGTCATCGGTCAGGCACGGTTCCAGGTCGTGCAGCTGTTCGGTGTCCAGGGTCGTGCCGGTGTGCTGCGCCTCCCGGAACCGCCCGACCAGTCGCAGCAGGCCAAAGAACTCGTAGCCCGCCGGCAGGCGCAGCGCCGCCGGCTGGTAGCGGAACGCGCCCAGCGAGGCGGCGAAGGAGGCACCCAGCAGCACCACCGACCAGGACAGGTAGACCCAGATCAGGAAGATCGGGGCCACCGCCACGGCCCCGTAGACCTGGCGGTAGGTCGGGACCTGCGTCAGATAGAACGCGAATCCGGACTTGGACGCCTCGAACAGCACCGCGGCCAGCACCCCGGCGGCAATGGCGTGCCGCCAAGGCACGGTGCGATTGGGGATGAACACGTACATCAGCGTGAACCCGATCACCTCGATGACCGTGGGCAGCAAGCGCAGCAGCCGCTGGCCGAGCCCGATGTCCTGGCCGGCGTCGCTGAGCAGCGGCAGTGACATGAAGTACGAGGAGAGCGCCAGGCCCGTGAAGACCAGGATCGGACCCAGCGTGAGCACCACCCAGTACACCAGGAAGCGCGCCAGCGGCGGGCGCCGGTTCTTCACTCGCCAGATGCGGTTGAAGGTCTCCTCGACGTTGGCCATGACCACCACCGCGGTGATCAGCAGCGCCGCTGCGCCCACCGTGGACAGTCC
This sequence comes from Lysobacteraceae bacterium, assembly GCA_035686365.1. GTDB lineage: Bacteria > Pseudomonadota > Gammaproteobacteria > Xanthomonadales > Xanthomonadaceae > DASRZM01. The sequence continues at coordinate 19,184 of DASRZM010000097.1, forward strand.
GCGGGCGCTGCCGGCGAATTCGAGCAGGTACTGCTCCACGGCCCGGGCCGCCGCCGGTACGAAGTTGGCGAACACGAACTCGGTGAGCCGGTTCTGCCAGGCCTCGAACTCGGGGAACGCCGCCACCACGCCGAAGACGGCCGTGGTCAGCGGCACCAGCGCGAACACCGTGGCGAAGGACAGCGCGCCGGCGGTCTCGAAGCAACGGTCGTCCAGGAAGCGCTTCCACAGGAAGCGGCCGAAGGCATGGATCCGATCCCGGTCCAGTTCCCGGATCCACGCACCGATGGTCTCGCGCAGTCTCATCGGGCGTGAAGATAGCATCGGGCCCGGGCCCTGCGCCCTTTCCCCGCTCCCCGCCCTCGCCTATCCTGCCGCCTTCCGAGCCTGCGCGTGCCCATGCACGAGATCCTGATCCTGTACTACAGCCGCCATGGCGCCACCGCGAAGCTGGCACGCCAGGTTGCGCGCGGCGTCGGCGAGGTGGTCGGGATGAGCGCGCTGCTGCGCACCGTGCCGCCGGTTTCGCCGCTCACCGAAGCCACGGCACCGGCAACGCCCGGGGAGGGTCCGCCCCATGTCGAACACGAGGATCTGGCGCGCTGCGCGGGACTGGTCCTGGGCAGCCCCACCCGATTCGGCAACATGGCCGCCCCGCTGCAGCACTTTCTGGACGGGACCGCCGCCGAATGGGTGTCGGGCACGCTTGCGGGCAAGCCGGCCGCGCTGTTCACCTCCACCTCGACCATGCATGGCGGCCAGGAGAGCACGCTGCTTTCCATGATGCTGCCGCTATTGCATCACGGCATGGTGCTGGTCGGGCTGCCCTATACCGAGCCGGCACTCACAACCACCCGCGGCGGCGGTTCGCCCTACGGCGCCAGCCACCTGTCCGGCGCCGACCACGAGCGCGACCTGGACGAGGACGAGAAAGCACTGGCGCGCGCGCTGGGCCGGCGGGTCGCCGGGATCGCGAAGCGGCTGGCCGGTCCCGGCTGATGGCCGAGCGGATCGGGCGACTGAGCCTGTTCGCGCTGCTGCTGCTGCAGCCGCTGTGGCACGCGGTGCTCGCGCCGCCTTCAATGGTGCCGGTGTGGCTGGTGCTCGTGATCGCGATCGTGCCGCTGCTGGGGCCGGTGATCGCGGTGCTTCGCGGCCACCGCGATGCGCTGTTCTGGGGCGCCCTGGTTTCGCTGCTGTACTTCTGCCACGGCGTCGCCGAGGCATGGGCCGCGCCGTCGGAGCGGCACCTGGCGCTGGTGCAGATCGCGCTGTCGCTGGTGCTGGTTGCCTGCGTGGGTGGATCCGGGCTCGCACGCAGGCGGGCAAGCCGGCGCGCCGGCCTATAATCCGTGACCACGCGCCCGGCCACCGCCGGGCCGCGATGCAGCCCATCGGCGGATCCCCCATGCAAGAGCTGTGCATCGTCACCACCGGCGGCACCATCGACAAGGTGTACTTCGACGACAAGTCGGACTACCAGATCGGCGATCCGCAGATCGGCCGCATCCTGGAGGAGCTGGGTGTGGCGTTCCGCTTCACGGTGATACCGATCCTGCGCAAGGACAGCCTGCACATCGGCGAGGACGAGCGCGAACTGATCCGCTCCACCATCGCCGCGCAGCCGGCGCGGCACGTGCTGGTCACCCATGGCACCGACACCATGGTCGACACCGCCAGGCTCCTGGCCTCGATCCGGGACAAGACGATCGTGCTCACCGGGGCGCTGAACCCGGCGCGCTTTCGCGGCTCCGACGCCGAGTTCAACATCGGCACCGCAGTGGGCGCCGTGCAGTCGCTGCCGCCGGGCGTGTACATCGCCATGAACGGCCGCGTCTGGGACCCGGCCCGCGTACGCAAGAACCTCACCGAGAACCGCTTCGAACCGGCCGATTGAGTTCGTTCGCGTTTACGGGTGCTTGCAGCCGGGTCCGCAGGTCTGGCTGGAGGTAAGGTCACGATCCTGTAACCCGGATGCCGCTGATCCGTCGTAGCATCTGCACGTCAGCGGACGATGCATCGACGGAGCAGCCCCGATGGCCCGCATCTTCTACGACGTGGTGCCCAGTGGCCGCGATTGGGCGGTGCGCTGCCACAAGGCTGCGCTGTCGAGCCACGTGAGCAAGACCGGGGCCATTTCCATTGCCGCCGCCGTCGCCGAGGGCGATCACAGCAGCAGCGGCCGGGCCACCGGAGTCCGGGTGCGCGGCGACGACGGCGCCTGGGAGGTCCAGGGCGTGTTCGGCGCCGATCCGATCGCTGCGGCGTGAGCCCCCGACAGCGGACACCGGCACAGATGCGATGCATGGTGCTCGAAGTCCCGGGCACCGACCTTGTTGCGCGCGAGCGCGCCGTGCCGCAACCGGGACCGGGCCAGGTATGCATACGCGTGCTGGCCTGCGGCGTGTGCCGCACCGACCTGCACCTGCGCGACGGCGAGCTTCCGGACCCGAAGATGCCGGTGATCCCGGGCCACGAGGTCGTGGGCGAGGTCGATGCCCTCGGCGAGGGCGTCCGCGACCTGGCGCCGGGCCAGCGCGTGGGCGTCGCCTGGCTGGGCTGGGCCTGCGGCGAATGCGAGCACTGCCGCGCGGGCCGCGAGAACCTGTGCCAGCGGGCGCGCTTCACCGGCTACACGCTGGACGGCGGCTATGGCCAGTACATGCTGGCCGACGCCGGCTACGTGGTGCCGGTGCCGGAGCGATACGAGGCCGCCGCGGCCGCCCCGCTGCTGTGTGCCGGTTTGATCGGTTTTCGCGCCTACCGGTTGGCCGGCGAGGAGGCCCGCCGGATCGGCCTGTACGGGTTCGGCGCGGCGGCTCACATCCTGTGCCAGGTCGCGGTTCACGAGCAACGCCAGGTGTTCGCCTTCACCCGGCCCGGTGACGAGCGTGGACAGCGCTTCGCGCGCGAACTGGGCGCGCACTGGGCCGGCGGCAGCGACCGGCCGCCGCCGGTGCCGCTGGATGCAGCACTGATCTTCGCGCCTGTGGGCGCGCTGGTGCCGGCTGCGCTGGAGGCCGTGCGTCCGGGGGGGACCGTGGTGTGCGCCGGCATCCACATGAGTGCGATCCCGTCGTTTCCCTACCGGCTGCTGTGGCGCGAACGGGTGCTGCGCTCGGTGGCCAACCTCACCCGCGCCGACGGCCGGGACTTCATGCAGCTGGCGGCACGCACGCCGATCCAGACGCGCACGCACACCTACAGGCTGGCCGACGCCAACGCTGCCCTGGAGGATCTGCGTCAGGGCCGCTTCGACGGCGCGGCCGTCCTGGTGCCCTGACCGCCGCCAGAAAAAATGGCGCCACCGCGAACGGTGGCGCCAGGGTCCGAATGGCAGCGGCGCGGCAGGCCTGCACCGCTGCCCCGTTTCGGCTCCGGATTACGGACGCTTCAGCCAGAAGTCGTAGCTGCCGCTGCCGCTGTAGGACTCGATCCGCCAGTAGTAGTACCCGGAGGTACCGCTGTAGCTGATCGACTCGCTGGAACCCGAACTCAGGGAGCTCGCGACCTGGCTCCAGCTGCTGCCGTTCCACTTGTACAACCGCAGGTCGAAGTCGGTACCCGAGGGCCCCTCGAGCCATCCCTGGTGGGAGCCGGAGACGGTGCTCTGGTAGTAGGTCCCGTTGGGATGGATGTCGTAGTCGCCGTTACCGCTGAGCGAGCCGGTGTACTTGGTGCAGTTGCTGCACGGCGCGCTGCTGGGTTCCTGGAAGGACCCGCTCAGGGCCACGCCCGAATAGCTCGTGTAGCCGCGCAGCATGATGTGCCAGGTACCCGCGGCCGGCGTAGTGAAGCTGCACGACTCGTTGTTGCCGTTCTTGTACGGACGGCAGTCATACGAGCTGGTGGTCGGCTGCGTTCCGTACTTGACGTACAGGTCGGCATCGCCGGTGCCACCGCTGATGGAGATCACCAGGTTGCTGGCACCGGAGGGCACGCTCATGGTCCAGTACTGCTGGCTGCCGCTGCCGCCGGAAATCGGCGAGATGGTTTCGCCGTTGTCGAGCACGGTGTCACCACCGCCGCCGCCAACGGCCGCGACTGCCGCCGTGGCATCGACGATGCCGGCGCCGCATCCGCCCGAGCACGAACCCGGCAATGCCCGCGCCGTACTCTTGAGGATCGACTCGACCTCGGACGGAGACTTCGCCGCCACGCTCTGCATGAGCGCCACCACACCGGCCACGTGAGGCGCCGCCATCGAGGTGCCCTGGTAGTAGGCATAGCTCTCGCCCGAAGGCGTGGTCGTGCCGCTGTTCAGTGTCGAGCGCACGCCGTTGGTCGTCGTGGCGGTCTCGCCACCGGGCGCGGTGACGTCGATCAGCGAGCCGTAGTTGGAGTAGCTGGCCCGGTTGCCCTGGCGATCGTTGGCCGCGACCGCGATCACGTTGTTGCAGTTGGCCGGCGATGCGTTGGAGACGTTGGTGTTGTCGTTGCCCGCCGCCACCACGACCACCGAGCCGCGGTTCACCGCCGAGTTGATCGCATTCTGGAACGTCGAGCCGCAGGAACCACCGCCGCCCAGGCTCATGTTGATGACTTCGGCCGGGGTGGCGTTGGCCGGTACCCCCGACACGCTGCCGCCCGAGGCCCAGACGATGGCATCGGCGATGTCGGAGATCGAACCGCCGCACTTGCCCAGCACCCGGACCGCCTGCACCTTGGCATTGAAGGCCACACCGGCCACGCCCTTGGAGTTGTTGCTGACCGCCGCCACGGTCCCGGCGACGTGGGTCCCGTGCCAGGACGAGTTGGAACTGTAGGGCACCCCGCACTCGTTGGCGGCGAACCAGTCGCCTTCGTCGGCCGGATTCGAGTCGCGGCCGTTGCCGTCGCGCGCGGTCGCCGCGTCACTGATGAAGTCGTAGCCGGCGACGATGTTGCCGTTCAGATCGCTGTGGCTGGTGATGCCGGTATCGAGCACCGCCACGACCACACCGCTGCCGGTGGCCGAATCCCACGCTGCCGGCAGGCGCAGCCCGCCAGTGGATTCATAGTAGTGCCACTGCGAGCTGTAGTAGGTGTCGTTGGGCGTGAGCAGTGGCCGCATGATCGCATCGGGCTCCACGTACTCGACGCTGGGATCGGCCGCCAGGCGCCGCATGAAGGCTTCGGCCGCGGCCGGACCCAGGCGCTTGGGCAACTCGACCAGGTCCGACCCGATCGCCAGCCGGCGCAGGTGTCGCATCGGGCTGCCCGACGCCTTGGACAGGGCCTGCAGGCGGTTGCCCATGGCCTTGATGCTGGTGCGTTCGGAACTGCCCTCGTTGAATCGCACGATGAAGCGGTCGTACTGGACCTCGCCGGCGAGTGCCCGGACGTTGATCTTGGCCTCCAGGTCCGGCGCGGCGTCGGAACCGGCGGCCTGCGCGCCGGAGAAGGCCATCGCGGTGGCGAGCGCCAGCGCGTTCAGGCGGAGCGAACGGGATCGATAATGCACGTTGTAACCCCCACAAGGATCCGACGGACCACCCGATTGGCGGGCCCCGAAGTCCATTCCGAACCGGTCACGCCACCCCACTGGCGCGCAACGTCCCACTGGCCGGCGCGCGGCAACTGGCGCACCGTCCCGGCTGTCGAGTTCTCCCCTGTCGCGACCGGATCGGCTTCGATGCGGCCTACGAAAACCTTCCGGATCGCGTCCCCGCTCCGTCGTTGCGGGGACCGGCGGACACTAGCAGCGTGTCGAGGCAGGCGGCAAGCGCTTTTTCGTGACAAAGCGCATTGTTTGCAAATTGACACGATGCTGCATTGCAGCGGACTCTCACGGCGCCGGCCGATGCCACGCGCGTCACATCGGTCCAGCCCCGGTGGCTGTGGATTGCTCCGGCCCGTCTCAGCGGCCGCCGACCATGTGGATCGGCTTCGGGCGCATCCACGAGAGCGCAATCGCAAGCAGCAGCAGTACCGGTGTCCCGTAGTGCGACAGCGCCATCGTCGAGGAGCGCTCGTGGTCGATGATGTCCATCGCCGCCTCGGTGTTGCCCTTCAGGCGCGGATACAGTGACCCGAACCGGCGATCGGCGAAGTCGCGGTTGAATTCGCGCAGGCCCATGCTCGACAGGCCCATGCCCCCGAATATGTAAACCCTGGCCAGTGGCCCTTCGCGGTCGGCCGAGCGAACGATGCCGGCTCCCAGCTCCGGATGCTCCGCCAGGCCGCCCCAGACGGAGAGATTCACCGCGAGCGTCAGCACGAACAGTGCGATCACGATCCAGTGCAGGAGTTTCTGGGCCATGCAAGTCTCCGAAAGTCGATTCTCCGGGGTCCGTCCCCGGCGCTCAAAGCATGCCGGTCTCGAGCCGGGCCGCCTCGCTCATCATGCTCTGGTTCCAGGGCGGATCGAAGACCAGTTCGACATCGGCCTCGGCCACCGTGGGGATCAGCTCGAGCTTGGTGCGCACGTCCTCGATCAGCACCTCGCCCATGCCGCAGCCCGGCGCGGTCAGGGTCATCTTCACCTCGACCCGGCGTTCGCTGCCTTGCGTGTGCACCAGGTCGCACCCGTAGACCAGTCCCAGGTCGACGATGTTGATCGGGATCTCCGGGTCGAAGCACGTGCGCAGCTGCTTCCAGACCAGCTTCTCCACGTCGTGGTCGGTGGCGTCGGCGGGCAGTTCCGGCAGCGGCAGCGGCTCCTTGCCGATGGCATCGGCATCGTGTCCGGCGATGCGGAACAGGTTGCCCTCCACGAACACCGTGAAGCTGCCGCCGAGCGCCTGGGTGACGTATCCGATGCTGCCGGCAGGCAAGGTGACCTGCTCGCCCTGCGGGACCAGGATGGCCTCGCAGTCGCGCTCGAACTTGATCGGTTCGCTGGTGCGGCTGTACATGCCCGAATGATAGCGAATCGGAGGATTCGTGCCGGTACCGGCCCCGCATGGAGGCCGCAGCTGGACCGCCTGCGCAGGTCCGGACCCGGTCATGCCGGATTCGATCGGATCAGGCGCACTGCGGGTATGCTGCGCGCCTTGCCTGCAAGGAAGTCGCCGGTGACGGAAAAGCGACGGCCGGCGGCGGCGCGCCCCCGGGCCGGAACCTGGCTGCTGGGCCTGGTGGCCACCCTGACCGGGGTGCTCGGCGTGGCCGCGATCTGGACCATCGCCAACCTGTTCAACGGCCGGCTCAACGGCTGGCTGGCGCTGCTGGCGGCGCTCGACGCGGTGCTGCTGCTGCGCCTGGCCGGATTTCCCCGTGGCGGCCAGCGGGCGCTGCTGGCAGTCGGCGCCCCCCTGGCCGCCGCGGCGGTCGCCGTGTTCTTGTCTTCCTCGATCCGGATCGGCGCCTCGCTGGGCCTGGAGCCGATGGACTCGGTCACGCGCATGGGGATCGTCTTCGCATGGGACCTCGCGCTGATCAATGCGCAGCCCTGGGACTGGGCGTTCCTGGGGCTGGCGCTGGGCATCGCCGCCTGGCTGGGGCGATGAGCGCTAAGCCCGCGGTCGTCGTGGATCGGTGCCCGTTGGACGAGGGTGCGTCCGATCGCGGCCATGGGCCGCTCCCACGCATGTCCGCTGCGGCGTGCTTGCCGGTCGGGCGCAGTCGCCCGATCAGTGGCCGCCGGAAGCGTCGATGGCCTTCAGCTCGGTGACCAGACGGCCGGCCGCCTCGGCACCATCGGCGAACAGCATCCGGGTGTTGTCCATGTAGAACAGCGCGTTCTCGATGCCGGCGAAGCCGGTGCCCTTGCCGCGCTTGATCACGATCACCTGGCGGGCGTTGGCCACGTCCAGGATCGGCATGCCGTAGATCGGCGAGGACGGATCGGTCTTGGCCACCGGATTCACCACGTCGTTGGCGCCGATCACGATCGCCACGTCGCAGGTCGGGAACTCCGGATTGACATCGTCCATGTCCGCGATCAGGTCATAGGGCACGCCGGCCTCGGCCAGCAGCACGTTCATGTGCCCGGGCATGCGTCCGGCCACCGGATGGATCGCGAACTTGACCTGCTTGTCGCGCTTGATCAGCTGCTGGCTCAGCTCCCAGATCTTGTGCTGTGCCTGCGCCACCGCCATACCGTAGCCGGGCACGATGATGACCTTGTCGGCGATATACAGCAGCGAGGCGGCGTCGGCAGCCTCGATCGCCTTCTGGGTGCCCGTGATTTCCTGCGCGTCTCCGCCGCCGCCGAAGTTCGAGAACAGCACGTTGGAGATCGGCCGGTTCATCGCCCTGGCCATCAGCTGCGTGAGCAGCGTGCCGGCCGCGCCGACCACGGTGCCGGCGATGATCAAGGCCTCGTTCTGGAGCACGTAGCCCTCGAAGGCCACTGCCAGGCCGGTCAGGGCGTTGTACAGCGAGATCACCACCGGCATGTCGGCGCCGCCGATGGGCAGGGTCATCAGCACGCCCAAGGCCAGCGCAACCACGAAGAACGCGGCAATGGCCGGGACGCCAAGGGCGTGGACCGCCAGCCCACCCAGCAGCAGTGCCGCGATGAACACCGCGGCGTTGACCAGCTGCTGCGCCGGGAAGGTGTAGCGCTTGTCCATGCGCCCGTCGAGCTTGGCCCAGGCGATCACCGAACCCGACAGCGCGACCGACCCGATCAGCGCACCGGTCGCCGCCAGCACCGGGGTCACGGGATCGGGTGCGGCGCCCTGCGCAGACCATCGCAGCAGCTCGACCGCCCCGATCGCCGCCGCCGAGCCGCCGCCCAGGCCGTTGTACAGCGCGACCATCTGCGGCATGTCGGTGATCGCCACCTTCCTGCCGGAGATCCAGGCCACGGCGGTGCCGATCGCGATCGCCAGCGCCATCAGCGCGATGTTCTGCAGGCCGGGCAGGAAGAACGTCGCCACGGTGGCGATCACCATGCCCGCGCCGGCCCAGTGGATGCCGCTGCGCGCGGTGGCCGGCGAGGCCATGCGTTGCAGGCCGAGCAGGAACAGGGTCGCCGCGACCAGGTAGCTGGCCTTGATGCCGATGACCAGCAGTTCCACCCCGCTCATGCGCCGCCCGCCGCATCTGCCCGGGGCTTGCCCGCACCGGGCTTCCTGCTGGACTTGAACATCTCCAGCATGCGCTCGGTCACGACGTAGCCGCCGGCGGCGTTGCCGGCGCCCATCAACACCGCGACGAAGCCGATGGCCTTCTCCAGCGTGGTGTCGGCATGCCCGAGCACGATCATCGCGCCGATCAGCACGATCCCGTGGATGAAGTTCGAACCCGACATCAGCGGGGTGTGCAGGATGACCGGCACTCGGGAAATGATCACGTGGCCGGCGATCGCGGCCAGCATGAAGATGTAAAGCACGGTGAATGCGTGCTGTGCCAATCCGTCGATCATGCAATCTCCCCCACGTCGCCCCCGTGCATCATAACGAGCCCTCAACGCCGCCGGGGCCCGGTCAACCGTGGCGCCTGCACGTGCGTCCCCTGAGGCGCGACGCGCGTGACCGTCGGCTCAGCTGGACGCGGCAGCCTGCGCTTCGGACCCGCGTTCGGGCCAGACGGTCCGCGCAAGCAGCTCGTCGTCCCAGTCGAAGCTGAGAACGCCATCGCGCAGCAGCAGCTGCATGAAGTTGTATGCGTTGCGCGCGAACATCTCGCTGGCATGGACAGCTCCCATCGAGGCAAGGCCCACGGGGCCGGCCACGACCACGCCGCCGGCATCGACTTCCTCCCCGGGGCGGGTCAGCTCGCAATTGCCCCCGGACTCGGCCGCCAGGTCGACGATCACGCTGCCCGGTTTCATGCCCGCGACCATGTCCGCGCTGACGATCCGCGGCGCCGGCCGTCCCGGTACCGCCGCGGTGCACACCACCACGTCGATGCCGCGCAGGTGCTCGCCGAGACGGCGCTGCTGCTCGGCGCGTTCCTCGTCGGTCAAGGCGCGCGCATAGCCGCCCTCGCCCGCCGCGCTCACCCCCAGGTCGAGGAAGCGCCCGCCCAGAGATTCGATCTGCTCGCGGGTCTCGGGGCGCACATCGAAACCCTCGACCTGCG